>JAHHIL010000030.1 GCA_019358975.1 Trichocoleus desertorum ATA4-8-CV12 | reverse complement strand
AGTAGAAGCTTGGCAAGAGGAGCGCAATCAAGAGAAGACCTGGATTGATTGGCGATTTACGACCGCAGATGCCAGGATAAAACTGCATCGACTTTACCCGTCAACTAATAATTGACTGACTACTAGCAAGAGTTTGCTGTTGAATTTCCTGAGAGAAAGCTTACGTTATCGGGAAATTTCTTGACTGGAAAGATAACCTAGGGGTGTAGCCTTCAGACTGGCTGAGTCATGACCACAAACCTGACCGGAATTACCCTGCGGCAAGCCGAAGAAACCGACCTGCCTCAAGTTGTCAACTTAGACCGTTTAGCCTTTGCTCCCCTGCGATCGCCTGCCGAAATCGAGCGCGATTGGTACGGCCAAGGGTTGAACCTACCGGGGCGGCAGCACATACTAGCCGTGGATGACTTAACTGGACAGGCCGTTGCTACCTATGCTCAGCTAGATCTCAGCGTCGCGCTCGAAGGGCAGGAGTTTGCCACCGCTGGAGTGGTTGGGGTGGCTGTGGCTCCAGAACGACGGGGTCAGCGAATTGCGCGGTTTATGTTAGAGCAAGGGGTGCAGGAATGGCGATCGCAGCAGATCCCCCTAGCGATGCTTTACCCCTTCCAACATGGTTTCTATCGGCAGTTAGGTTGGGCTTGGGTCGGACGGCTGCATCAATATACGGTGGCAGCCAAGCATTTGCCGCTTTACCCAGAGCGGTTTGGCATGGTGCCTTACGAACCCAAACAACACCAATCTGCCCTGCGAGAAGTGTATCAACGCATAGCATTGCGCCGGAATGGTTGGTTACAACGACAAGAATTACAGTGGCAACCCCGCCTCACGCTAGAGCCAGGAAAAGAAATCTACTGTTATCAAGAAGCGGGCAAGTTGCTCGGCTACGTGATTCTGCAATATGTGCCTGCGGATTCTCTTCCCGGTACGCTATCTGTAGTAATCCAGGAATGGGTGGCAGTGAATGCCGATGCTTATCGAGGCATTTTGGGCTTTCTCTCGGCCCTGCGAGATCAAGTGCATACTGTGGTTTGGAACACCTATCCAGAAGATCCGTTTCCTTACTTAGTTCGTGAGCAGCACCGGGTGCTAGACATTAATCAGGCTCCCCGCTTATATGGCTTTACCCATCGCTTTGGTGAGATTGGTGGTGGATTTATGTGGCGCTTGGTCGATCTGACCACCGCTTTTCGGCTCCGTCCTGTCAAGCAAGGTTCTCCCTTTATCTTGACCTTCCAGGTCAGCGATCCGATCTTAGGTGATCAAACGATTACGGCCAACTTTACGGCAGAACGGATGCATCCCGTAACTCAGCCTGTACCTGCGGTTGTGAAAACCTCTGTAGAACACTTGACAGAATTATTTTGTGGTTTGCGTCGGGCCACAGAAATGGTCTGGACGAGAGAAATTGAATATGAAGGCGATCGCGCTTTGCTGCAAAAGTTGGATGCGGCTTGGCAATGTACCCCACCCTTCTGCTGGGACTATTTCTAACTCAGTGCCAGTAGAGTTCAGCGTCATTGCGAGTCGTCTGACTGGTCTAAAGAATTACCAGCTTGAAAAGCATTCAGATTTTTGAGTTGTTGATCGACGCTTTGTAGCAGTTGATTCAGAGCTGGCAAAGCTTCTAGTGGGGTGCCACTTAAGCCAAGATCTGTTTCAGCGCGATCGCGAATTTCATCTAATTTGCGCTGCAATTGCTGAGCAATACCCAAAGCATCTCGGCTGAGGTTAGCTAGTTGCTGCTGCTGATAAAACTTTAAGGCTGCACCACGGAGAACTTGTAGTGTTGCTTCTTCCCCATAAGTACCAGGCATGACTCGAAACCGTAATAGGAGGCGAGACTGTTGATAAAGGCGCTCGACTTCCTCTTGCCTGGGTTTCTGGACAGGAATCATGGGCAGGTTTGTGAGCCGCTTCAGTTCGTTAATCACACCTTGGAAGACAGCAGCGGGCAAATTTTCTAAGACGGACTGTAGCACCCCATTTTGGCTCCATAGAATCCGTCCCTGATGTTGTTGTCGCTCAAAATAAAGCCGACCAATTCCACCAACTAAGACTCGCCCTAGCAGTTCATCTAATAAATTTTTAGGCGGGAGGGCAGTCAGTACCTCAATTGGGCTAGATAAATGATGGGGATGCACGTCCAAGATGGGCAGAGAAGAAGCGGCTGTCGTGGGTGGCACATCTGGAGGTGCAGAAATCTCTGGGGAGGCAGAAATCTCTGGGAAGGCTGGGGGTTTGGTCGCAGCAGCGGTTGACTGGATGGGACTCGGTTGGGTGGTAGGGCCAGGAGATGCAGCGGTTGGTGTTATGAACTCAGTTTCATCCGTCTTCAACCCCGGAATATCGATCTTGTCTGGGCTATCTACCACCAAGGTTGGTTGATTGTTGCGGTCTGGCGGAGCGACGGGGCGGGGTTCTGAGGTCGAGTGAGGCGTAGAGGGCTGAGCCAGCCTAGGAGCAGCTTTCTGTGACTTCTGCTTTTGCTGATCCGCGTGACTGAGATAAGCAGAAAGCATTTTTTGATGGATTTCTGAGGAGATGGAGCGGGGCACCAAGGAGCAGTTAATATAAGCCAAAATTCTTCGGACATAGTCCAAAGCAGCTGTGTCCTCCAAATTCACCATGCCTAAATTCAGTCGGCTACCTTCCACGGACAAAGGCAGCACTTGGTGATAGAGACAAGCCTCAAAAGGGAGAAGACTGTCAATTAACTGGAACATTTGCGCGGAATCCAGCCAAGCCATACCGTCGGTTTGAACTGACGATAAAGAGGGATGATTACCAGGGCTGTTGTCCTGACGCCCGCCGCGATCGCCTAAGGGAGACGCCATAGAAACTCATTAACTTGATTACCTACTATCCTAATCGGGCCAGTCGTGAAAATCCCGGATTAAGCTAAGCAGATTCAACTAGATTTTATGTGGAGTTATAGCGAACTTTTTGTCTGTGTGTCTCAGCCAAAGCTTCAACAGCCACTTCAGGTAGCTATTACAGCCGTTAGTCTAAGACACACTACGGAGTTCTTGAGCCGCAAGATAGAGTTTGCTCCACTCGCCCATGACCTGATTGGTCTTTAAGTTCAAATCACCCGCGATCGCTTCCAGGGTGCACCCTTCGCGTAGGCGATCTAGCAGTTGGCGCTGCTCTGACGTGAGGTTATCGACATAGTGCTGCCATTGCTCTGGCGTTAAACCAAGGCTGTGTTCTTGCAGAGAGGTTTCGAGCCAATTCGCGACAAGGTCCGGTTCATTTTTTAAGGCGAAAACCCGAATCGCGTGATAGCTGATTTTCTCCCGTAGCCGATAAACTTGCTTAATCGGTAGGTTGAGGGTGCGAGCGATCGCTTCTTGGGAGTGACCTTGCAGGTAAAGCTGTAACCAACGGGCTGCATCGGGTTCTACTTTCTCGGCTAGGTATTGCTCAAACGATTGCTTCACGGCAGTCCGAGCCATCTGCTGTTCTTCCCAAGCTTGCTCATCTTGGTATTGAGCTACGGCTTGGTTATCAAGCAAACTCACGGGGTTTTCGGCTTCGTCGGGGGTAATTTCTTCTGAAACCAGTCGCACTAAATCGCCGCTGGGCACTTGAGTCATACCACCCCGCTGAGAGCGCCGCAAATAGTTAACGAAGCGATAGACTAGCAGCGGTTGATTGCGAATAGGTCTGAGGCAGTATTCTTCGACACTTGCCAGGAGCAGTATATTCCGCAACCGAGGCTCTGGGGTGCACTGAGAAATCCAGGTTACTTGCTGTTGCATATAGCCATCGCTCTGCAACAGTTCCTGAACTACTTCCTGCAAGACATCCACAACCGAACGTTGGCGATCGCGGCTAAGAGCAACCCAGGTCTTAATTTTGTTGCGAATCAAAAACAAGCTACTAAGGCGCTGAATCAGCTTACGGTAAGCCCGTTCTGGCCCCACGCCAAGATAGCGCTGCTGCAAAATCCGATAGCGATAATCCATTGCTTGCTGAACGATCGCTAGTTGGTCGGGAGCTAACGTGTCAAAACGCGCTAAGTCCTCTCCCATCAGCCAACGGATAATGCTTTCCCGATGTGCCACAGATTGCTCTGGGCATTCCGTTTCCAGTTGCGATCGCCAGTCATTTGCCAGTTTGTCTGCCAGTCTCATGGAGTTGCGATCCTGTTAATCCCTATTAGTCCCTATCTATAGAGTTTGTCGCCAACCCCCGCACTTGGCCCTCACCCACATGGGTAAAAATATCCCTTACTGATACGTAAATTTACGTTAATTAGGCTCTAGCCTAGAAGCGAAATTAACTCTAGCCAAGCTTTCAGTGTTGGTTTACACCTTACACCTATCGTCACGCCTTGCACCTAAAGCCTTAGGGTTATAAGTTTGCTTAGAAGTGAGTCCGCCTAGTAATCGGCATTTTCGCTACTGTCATCAATAGAAGTCACCAAACGCTCCAACGCTTCGGTCAAGTGGTTCAAGCGCTCCATAGAATGGTTTTGGGTTTCAGCCAAGGTCTGCACAGCATCGCTCAAGGCAAAAATTTGGTATCCCTGCTGCTGTACTTGCTGAGACTGCTGCTGCACTTGCACCGCCAAAACATCTACCCGCTCAGCTAAGCGATCGATTGTTTCGGTGGTAGCTAGTACAGCTTCACCAATTTGCTGAATAATCGATTCTAAACGGCTTACTCTAACTTCCACGCCTCAGAGTCCTTATCATCAGATTGCAATTTGAGTGAGCATTTTGCACCCTAAAGTCTCGTAAACTCTTAACCGCTGATTGTCAAGGCATTTCTGCCCTCTGGAGTTGCTAGCTTTCTAGGCCGTGGAGCTATCGATTGCAATCGCGTTTGCAATTACAAAGAGCAGCCCACGATCAGCGCTAGTTGATCTGAACTCAGCTAAGAACCTGAATAATCAACAGTTCTAGCATCTTCTCAGGATTAACCGACAAGCTTAAACAATCTAATTAAACGATTAAGCAGCCCAATATATCTGGCCCAATGTATCTGGCTGAAATAAATTTTGCTCAAAAATACTGGCCCACAGACGTTGGGTTGACAGAAGCTTCATCTGTGTCCGTGACAGGTCAGACAGAAAACAAGGGTAAGCTCAGGGGCAGCTATAGAGCCATTAATGTCGGTCTTGAGGGCAGATGCCGCCCTAAGTTTGAAATCTTGACCTGCCTTCATTGAAACTTTATAAAACAGTAGAGTTATGCAGAAGGTAATGAAGATTTAGATAAGCCTTGGGAGAAACCTATCACTATCCATCGAGACGCGTCTATATATTATGTGTGCGTACGTGCTTCTACGGTCCTATAATGACAGGCTTGTCATGACGACGCATTCTCTACTGTCATCAACAGCTAGTCCCCTCATGGTGCCGGAGTCTGCCTTTCAGGTTCCCCATCCATCCACCTGCTCTGTAGCGAAGCGGTTGCTCGACATTGTCGGCAGCATTATTGGCTTATTGATTTTAGCTTTGGTGTTCGTCCCGGTGGCGATCGCAATCAAGCTAGACAGCCCTGGCCCGATTTTCTATAAGCAAAAACGTTATGGGCTGCATGGCCAACCGTTTGAGATCCGCAAATTCCGCTCAATGGTGGCAAATGCCGATGCCCTCAAAGCGCTAATCCCTAACGAAGCCAAAGGATTGATCTTCAAAAATCGGGAAGACCCCCGAATCACGCAGACAGGTCGTTTTCTGCGTCGTACTAGCCTGGACGAATTCCCGCAGTTTTGGAATGTGTTGAGAGGGGAAATGAGTTTGGTGGGTACCCGTCCTCCCACGGCTGACGAGGTGGTTCACTATGATGAGCGTCACTGGCAGCGCTTGTCTGTGAAGCCCGGTATCACCGGAGAATGGCAAGTCAACGGTCGTTCTTCAGTCAAAGACTTTGAAGCAATTGTGGACTTGGATTTGCGCTATCAGAGTCATTGGACTCCCTGGTACGATCTGACGCTCATCTTCAAGACCGTATTTGTGATCTTTGCCAAAACAGGCGCTTACTAACTCACTCAGCCGCGATCGCCTCACTTTCAGGCTGACACCAGCCTGACAAAAGACAGCATGCTCTAGTTCAATCACTCTGTCCTCAAACGGCAGGGTGTTTTTTGTAGCAGTGCAGTAGAGCAGGATCACCAATAGCTACGAGGGAACTACTGGGAAACAGATTAGCTAAAAAAAGCGTTCAGGATGTCTCGTTGTACTCACTTCGTGCTAGCGTTAGCCCAACTATGGGAGAGTTGCTTGAACATTCACAAATGCAAACCAATGGGTCCAGATCAGAGCTGAGATGGCTAGCAATGCCATTAGTAACGCCAGTAAAGCAAAACTCCCTAGTTGGTGATGTGAGGAAGTGCCGCAATGTTTGAACTATTAACGTTAGTTCTGCTGTGGCTGCTAGTTGGCATAATTATTTGGTACGTCCTCCAGAAGCTGATTCCGAAGGAGTACTACACCTGGCTCGGTGCCTTTGTGATGGTGTTGTTCATCATCCTGGCCTTCCTAACGCCGACCAGTCGAATTGTCTCTACCGTTTGGAGTGTGCTATCGCTGCCTTTTAAGCCACTCGGCTTGTCGTTACTGCTACTAGCCAGTGCTGCTGCCAAGATGGACAAAGGTGGGCTCAAGAAACCAGGTGGTACTTTAGTCATCGCGGCCCTACTCATTCTGTTGATTTCTAGTACTCCCTTTGTGGCTTACGCTTTAGCTCAAAAAACTGAGCAATCTGCTATCCAGTTCGATCAGCAACGGCGAGAACTTTGTGATCTCCAGTGCCCTACTACATTG
Organism: Trichocoleus desertorum ATA4-8-CV12; assembly: GCA_019358975.1. Taxonomy (NCBI): domain Bacteria; kingdom Bacillati; phylum Cyanobacteriota; class Cyanophyceae; order Leptolyngbyales; family Trichocoleusaceae; genus Trichocoleus; species Trichocoleus desertorum. Next base: position 53,284 of record JAHHIL010000030.1, on the reverse strand, counting down.
ACACCGCCAGAAGAGCAAACAGCCGCCGCGATCGCGGTGTTGGGGTGGGGAACCACGCAGGCAAATCTACCGTATCGGCGGCAAATTCAACTGACTGATACGGGCGATCGCATTATTTACGCCGCTCAACTGTATCAAGATCAACTGCGGCTGGGGAATCGACCTTTGGTGATTGTTAGTGCAGGTCCGAGGGGCGATTTACAAGGCAAGCCTGAGGAAATTGTGGAAGCAAGGGATATTGAAACTTTGCTGATCAATATGGGAGTGGCTCGGGACGATATTGTAGTGGAGCCGACTGGTGTAGATGTGCGAACCAGTGCCGTAGCGGTGGGCCGAATTTTAATGGAGCGGCGACTGGGCGATCGCGTCATCTTAGTCACCTCAGCGACCAACACTCGGCGAGCAGCTCTAACCTTTGCCAGAGCTGGCATTCGAGTCATTCCTCGACCCACCAACTTTTATACCTTTGAGTCGGGTGGCAATCTCAGGCGCAGATTGCGGCTTGCGGATTTTGTCCCTAGTGCCGATACTCTCGTGATCACAACTCGCGTAATTGAGGAGTACTTGCTCTCGGTGTACTACTTCTTAAGGGGTTGGCTCGCGCCTTTAGGTATCTAGATCGGCTCCTAGAGGGGTGCCTGCTACCCAGGTAATTCGTTTACGATGATCAAAGGGATGACGATCAAAAGGTTGCTGGATTTTTGCTCATGGCTCGCTCTCAGCTACGGAAACTTGCGGCTTACTTACAACCCCACTGGAAAACCACCGCTTTAGGCGTTCTATCACTGCTAATTGTGAACGTAGTCGGGGTTTATATTCCGCTGGTGATCCGCAATGCGATTGATGATCTCCAAGTCACCTTTAGCTTCGACCGAGTTTTGTACTATGTGGGGCTAATTTTGGCCCTAGCGTCCGTCATGTGGGGGATCCGCATGATTTCGCGGATTTTGCTGTTTGGCACTGGGCGGCAGGTGGAATTTGACCTAAAACAGAAGATCTTCAGTCACCTTCTGACGTTAGAGCCGTCTTACTTCTCCCTCAACACCGCTGGGGATCTGATCAGCCGCGCTACGAGTGATGTAGACAACATTCGGCGGTTGGTAGGGTTTGCAGTGCTCAGCTTGGCGAATACTGTCTTTGCCTACAGCTTAACGTTGCCCGTCATGCTGACGATTAACTGGAAGCTGAGCTTACTGGCGATCGTGCCTTATCCGTTTATGTTGATGCTGGTGCGCCTGTTTAGCGATCGCCTCCGCAATGAGCAGATCGCGGTGCAAGAAGAACTCTCTAGAATGAGCGACCTGATTCAAGAAGACATGAGCGGCATCGCCTTGATCAAGATCTACGCTCAAGAAGAAAATGAGCGGCGAGCCTTCCGAGAACTGAATCAGCAACTCCTCAAAGCCAACCTGAATCTAGCCAGAACCCGCAATACTTTATTTCCCTTACTGATCGGCATTGCCAGCCTCAGTATTCTGGTGTTGTTGTGGCAGGGGGCTAGAGCGATCGCCACGGGAGCGCTGAGTGTAGGTGACTTTATCGCCTTGCTCCTGTATGTCGAACGCCTGATCTTCCCAACAGCGCTGCTCGGCTTTACGATCACGGCGTATCAACGAGGTGAAGTTAGTATCGATCGCGTCGAGTCAATCTTGACGGTGGAACCGAAGATCAAAAACGAACCGGGTGTGGTGCCGTTAGCCTTAGCAGAAGTCAAAGGCCGCCTCACCGCTCGCGATCTCAGCTTTACCTATCCTGGCTCCGTCATGCCAGCGCTGCAAAATGTCAGCTTTACGATCGAACCGGGGGAAACAGTCGCAATTGTGGGGTCAATCGGGTCAGGTAAGTCTACTTTAGCCAACGCCATTCCTCGGTTACTGGATATTGCGCCAGGGCAGTTGTTCGTCGATGGCTACGATATTACCCAATTGCGATTGCAGGATTTGCGGTCTGCGATCGCCTATGTCCCGCAAGATAGCTTCCTCTTCAGCACCACAGTCAAGAACAATATTCGTTACGGCGACCCTCTAGCAGAACAGCCAGAGGTGGAGTACGCAGCCAAGCAGGCCCAAATTCACCAAGAAATTCTCAACTTCCCGCACCAATACGAAACGGTCGTGGGCGAACGCGGGATTACCTTATCAGGTGGGCAACGCCAGCGTAGCGCTTTGGGTCGAGCCTTATTGGTCGATGCTCCGATCTTAATTTTGGATGACGCCCTCTCCAGCGTCGATAACCAAACTGCCACCCAGATTCTGCAAAATTTGTCAGAAGGCACCCAGCGTAAGACCGTCTTGTTTATCTCCCACCAACTGGCTGCGGCTGCCACCGCCGATCGCATTTTTGTCATGGAGCATGGTCAGATTGTCCAGACGGGTACCCATGAACAGCTTCTGAAACAGCCTGGATTGTACAAATCGCTGTGGAACCAACATGCTTTGGAGGAGATGCTGCGATAGGACTGCCAAGAGACGCGATCGCAGTTTTGTGTCAATAAACAGTGATATGATTGCCCTACTCATGCGGTTCTAGTGAGGAACAGTCACTAGAGGTAACGGGGAAAGTTTGGTGTAAATCCGACGCTGTCCCGCAACTGTGAAGGAGTTTCAGCAACTAGGCGAAAACTTCTGAGCCAGGATGCCCGCCGATGGGAAGTTCTATAGCTCTAATGTGCGAGGTACACGATGAGAACTGCATCCCTAACTTCTGGATCTCTTCAGCAACAGGCCATCCGTTGGACGCTTTCGGTGCCTGTGCAAGCCACCCTATTTACTTCCTTATGTGCGTTGACGCTCTGGACGGTTTATTTCTCCACCTATCCTGCCGCTCATAACCACATGCACTCGCTGCGTCACAACACCTTGAGCGTTAGCTGCCACTAGAATTTCGCGCTTCGTCAGAATTCTCAATCCTCAGCACCCTCAAGGTTTTAAGTACCAATGACAAAAATTAAACTTGTTTCGCTCCTCAGCTTATTAGGGCTGCTAGGAGCTTTAGGCTATGGGTCGGTAGGGCGATCGCAAGCAGTCCAGCCATCCGTGAAACTGGCAACCGAACCACCCGCTAGCCAATTGCTGCCGTTTGAGGCCGAAGCCGCGCAGCCCCAACGACCAGTGCAGTTGACGCTACAAGCACTTGATGTGAATGGCAAGCCGCTGCAAAATGCCAACATTCACGTCAAGCTCTTGACTCCACCTGCAAATCCTTGGTTGCCCACCGATTTCCCTATGGTTGAGGGCACTCAGCTCCTAGACTTGGCTGCGATCGCACCTCAGGGCCAACTGCAATTCCAGCAGATGCTACCGATTCGCGGTAAGTACCAGTTGCAAGTTGAAGTAACACCAACTGTTGCCAATGCTTTTACCCCGTTCCAGCAGACCTTAACGCTGCCCGTCGCCGAGAACTCGATCAAATATCGCAACTTTGCCATTTTGGTCGTGATTCTGTTGGGAGTAGGCTTTGGTGGTGGTTGGGTGATTGGCGGCAAGCAAGAGCTACAACCAGGAGAAATTGCGCCGCAGCGCGTTCGCTTACTATTAAGTGGAGCCATTGTCGTTGCGATCGCGGCTCTACTCGTAGTCAACATCAGTGCTGAGTTGTCTCACTCTCATGAGCACTCCCATGAACATGCTCATGGAGAGCAGGCCGCAATCCCTAGCAGCTTGAACACTCAAGGCTTAGAGGTCAAGCTGCTAGGACATCACCATGCCACCGTGGGCGAACCTGCGGAACTCGCAGTCCAGGCGATCGACGCTACAACAGGTCAACCTGTCCAAGATATTGTCTTCAACATCCAAGCCAAATCTTTAGAAGCAGGTTGGGTGGCATTTGCTCATCAAGCCAGCCCCGATCGCCAAGGTAAGCTTGCTTGGCAGCAACAGTTTTTTGATGGCGCACCCCACCAAATCGAAATCGAAGTCGCGCCAAAACCGGATGCAGCTCGTCAGTTTTCAGCCTTCAAAGTTGCCCAAGAAATTGAAGTGGAAGGCATAGAGCCACCATTGCGATCGCGCCTCCTTGTCTTGGGTTATTTCGTTAGCATTTTGCTGGTAGGTTTGGGGCTGGGTTTGTGGGTACAACAACGGCGACAACCGCGATCGCACCTTGACATTAAGGCGGCAAATTAGGCATAATGGCAAATTGTCTGTCTATTCCTGCTCGGATCAGGTGAAGGCACCACAAAAAGCTGGCATGCTGATTGTGCAAAGCATTTCATAAAGAGCATTAACCAGCTACCTGTACGGCAACTGTTAGGAGAATTTCATGGCTTACGCAATTATTGAAACGGGTGGAAAGCAACTGCGGGTAGAACCGGGTCGCTTTTATGATGTCGAGCGGATTGCAGGTGATGTCGATGCCGCTGTCACCATCGACAAAGTTCTGTTTGTGCAGAACGATGGTGAAATCTCTGTGGGTCAGCCTTTAGTCGCAGGGGCAGCGGTTCAGGGTACCATCCTGCGCCAACTGCGGGGCCGCAAGATCATCGTGTATAAGATGCAGCCTAAGAAGAAAACCCGTAAGAAGCAGGGCCACCGTCAAGAATTAACCCGCTTGATGATCAACTCCATCAATGTGAATGGCACCGAGTTGGGTGCAAGCGAAGGCTAAGATCAAGTCAGGCAGCATTGTCAACCTGAAAAACTTGTAGAGATCTCTGAGGGAAAAATGGCTCATAAGAAAGGTACAGGTAGTACTCGTAACGGTCGCGATTCGAATGCTCAGCGCCTAGGCGTTAAGCGCTTTGGTGGTCAGGCAGTTCGCGCTGGCAACATTTTGGTGCGTCAACGGGGCACCAAGTTCCACCCCGGTAACAACGTCGCTCGTGGTAGCGATGACACTCTCTTCGCATTGGTTGATGGTGTCGTTACCTTTGAAAGAAGAGGCAAGAGCGGCAAGAAAGTCAGCGTTTATCCCGCTGCTGCTGAAGCTGCTGTTGCAGTGACTGCTTAAGCTAAAGCGATCGCAATTCATTGAAATCAACTGTAAGGACGCAGCAGGCTGTGTCCTTATTTTTTGTTCAGGAAATATCTGGAGTTTTACAGAAAGTTACTGAGTTGTAAGTGGCTAAGCAACAAGCCTTACACTAAATAAATTGTTGAGAAGTTTGAGAGTTAGTCAACCTTTCGTTACGAGGTTGCTAAGCCAGGTAGGTTTTCTAAATTTTTTACCTTTAGTAGACGCTATGTTTCCGACCCATCGCCCTCGCCGCCTGCGTGCCAATCCTCAGCTTCGTCGGATGGTACGTGAAACTATTGTCACCACCAGCGATTTGATCTACCCGCTGTTTGCCGTTCCGGGAGAGGCGATCGCTCAGGAAGTTCGTTCCATGCCAGGCGTTTACCAACTCTCGATCGACAAAATTGTTGAGGAAGCCAAAGAAGTCTATGACCTAGGCATCCCTGCAATTATTCTGTTTGGCATTCCTGCTGACAAAGATATCGACGCAACAGGCGCTTGGCATGACTGCGGCATTGTCCAGAAAGCGGCAACGGCAGTGAAAGAAGCAGTTCCTGATCTAATTGTGATTGCTGACACCTGCCTGTGCGAGTACACCTCTCATGGTCACTGTGGCTATCTACAAGTCGGAGATTTGAGCGGTCGGGTACTGAATGACCCCACCCTAGAGTTGCTGAAGAAAACCGCAGTTTCCCAAGCTAAAGCGGGCGTTGACATTATTGCGCCTTCGGGGATGATGGATGGTTTTGTGCAAGCGATTCGGCAAGGTTTGGATGAAGCGGGTTTCCCAGATCTGCCGATTCTTTCCTATGCGGCTAAGTATGCTTCTGCCTACTATGGCCCTTTCCGGGATGCGGCAGATTCTGCGCCTCAGTTTGGCGATCGCCGTACGTACCAAATGGACCCTGGCAATGCCCGTGAAGCCATCAAAGAAATTGAGCTAGACATCGCCGAAGGTGCGGACATGCTGATGGTGAAGCCTGCGCTGTCCTACATGGACATCATCTGGCGGGTGAAGGAAGCGACCAACCTACCTGTCGCAGCCTATAACGTCTCTGGCGAATACTCGATGGTGAAAGCCGCAGCCCTCAACGGCTGGATTGATGAAGAGAAAGTCGTGATGGAAACCATGACCAGCTTTAAGCGTGCGGGTGCTGATTTGATCCTCACTTACCACGCCAAGGATATTGCTCGTTGGTTGGGTGCTTAACCTAACCCCCAGCCCCTTCCCTAGTAGGGAAGGGGAGCTAGATTCATAGCCCCTCTCCGCGTCGGAGAGGGTTTGGGGAAAGGTTATTTATTTAGTCCAACAAATCTGGTTGTTGCCGCACAATTTTGTCGTAGAGCGGTTGGAAGCTGAACCAGCCGATGTTGTGGCTACCAACTTGGCGTTGGGCGATCGCGGCATTTTCAGAATCGATCGCGATCGGTTTTCCTGCAGCTTCTGCCATCAATTGCACTTGGCAAGAGCGATCCATCGTGATGAACCACCAGGCCGCTTCATCGACGGTGTGACCGACTGTGAGTAAGCCGTGGTTGCGGAGAATCAGGGCTTTTTTCTCACCTAACGCTTGAGCAATGCGACGACCTTCGACTGGGTCGAGCACGACTCCGGTGTAGTCATCAAACAAAGCGTGGTCTTGGTAGAAAGAGCAGGCATCTTGCGTCAGCGGATCGAGCAAGCGACCTAAACAGGACCAAGTTTTGCCGTAGGTAGAGTGGGAGTGAGCTGCTGCCACCCCATCCGGACGAGCGGCATGGATTTGGGAGTGGATCGCAAAGGCAGCACGGTTCACGGGGCGATCGCCCTCCACCACTTCACCTGCATCGTTCACCAAAATGAGATCGCTGACCCGAATGTGACCAAAGTACAGGCCAAATGGGTTGACCCAGAAGTGATCCAGATGCTCGGGGTCACGGACAGTAATATGGCCTGCAATGCCTTCATCAAAACCGTACTGAGCAAACAACCGGAGTGCTGCGGCTAAGCGTTGTTTGCGGTGTAGACGTTCTTCGGTAACGGAGGTGAAGGCGGGGAGCTGCGGAAGGTTGGGAGTAGCGATCGCAGTCGTCAACATGGGGTTAGACCTCAGGTTTGAGGGTTGAATAAAGCGTCTAGAGCGATCGCTTGGGCGGCAGGTATTTGACCGTAAGTAAAGACATAAGGCACATCAGCAGGGAGTTGGGGAATAAACTTCTCCACTGCATAAGGACTGCCGTAGATCACCAATGCTTGGAGTTGATCTGTTTTGAGCAAAAATTGAAACCAATCCTGAGCCGTCTGGGTGAGTCCAGCGCTACCGCGAAACGGGTTCCCCCGAATAAAGAGTTGCAGCAGAGTTGGTTGGTTGGCTGTAGCCTGAGGCTCAAAAGGGATACTTGGTGTATGACTGTCGATTAACTGGAGTTGATAGCCTTTGGTTTGGGGTAGGGCGATCGCGGGGGTATAGCGCCCTAAGAAATCGCAAGTTAAGGCATCATCCACAATCACGACGTTGCGTAAAGGCTGGTTCTCCTGCTTCTGGCTGAGACGCGACTCTGTAGGCAGGTGCATCTGCATAGAGTCTTGGAGAATGCTGTTGACAGTGGCGATCGCCTCTGGTGGTGAGAGTTGCTCTAGTTGAATTGGGGGTGGCGGTAAATTTTCCCAAGCGTAGGTAATGTCAGCACTCTCAGGCATGGGAGAACAAACTTTGAACTTAGCCCGCCAGATCCGCTCTACTGAGGCTTGAATGCGCTCTGGCGTAATCCGACCTGTTTCTACCGCTTCACACACTGCTTTGATCGCACCTGCGGGGTCGAGTGGCATCAACAAAATGTCTGCGCCTGCTTCCACTGCCAAAATTGGCGCTTCGTTCACACCATAACGGTTGGCGATCGCGCCCATGACCAAAGCATCGGTGACAATCAGCCCCTCAAAGCCCAAGTTTTGTCGCAGTTCTTGAGTCAGAATCCGGTGAGAAAGCGTCGCAGGATATTGAGCATCCCAAGCAGGGATTTGTAGGTGAGCACTCATTACCGTATCGACACCTGCCGCGATCGCGCTCTTAAATGGTGGCAATTCCAGTGCAGCTAAGCGATCGGGAGAATGAGCTAGGACAGGCAAATCCAGGTGAGAATCTGTTGCGGTGTCACCGTGGCCTGGGAAATGTTTAGCCGCAGTGAGAACCGGATGCCGTTGTGCCCCTTGAATGAATGCCGTTGCTAGCTTGGATACCGTCTCTGGTATTTCCCCAAAAGCCCGCACATTAATCACGGGGTTATTGGGGTTGTTGTTAACATCCACAATCGGAGCCAATACCCAATTAAGGCCGATCGCTAGGGCTTCCTGAGCCGTATAAGCGCCCATCGCCTCAGCGTAACGCAGTGCTTTGGCTAAATTACTTTGGGCGATCGCATTTAACGCCATTGGTGGGGGAAACCAGGTGGCACCTGGAAAGCGCTGGCCTACGCCTTCCTCAATATCAGCGGCAATCAAGAGAGGAATCTGCGCCCAGTCTTGCAGTTGTTGCGATCGCAGCGCAATCTCGGCAGCACTTCCGCCCAACAAAATCACGCCTCCCACACCCAGATCTTGCAACCAATGTTGCAGTGTGGCAGCAGGAGGCTCCCAAATTGGATATTGAATTTGGTGGTCGAACAGGTAGCCCGAAGCTCTGACAACCACCATCTGAGCTACTTGCTCAGCCAGAGATAAGCTTTCCCAGTTGGGTAGGGGAGGAGTTGCGCTAGATCCGACCAAAGGTGTTATTCCTCATCATCTTCGTCTTCCGCTCCAACCAGATCTTTTTCCCAATCGTCAGCGTCCTGGTCAATTTCTGCGGCTGCATCGTCGGGTTTGCGGTCTTGGCTCAGTTGGTTGATCAGAGAAAGAACTCTCGTCCCGCGTTCAATCGAGCGATCTTCAACAAAAATCACTTCTGGCGTACGCCGGAGCCGAACTCGCTGCCCTAGTTCACTACGCACAAAGCCTGTCGCTGACTTTAGCCCCGCCATTGTCTCTGCTCTCGCTTCGTCGCTACCATAAATGCTGACGAAAACCTTGGCATGCTGCAAGTCGCCCGACACATCAACATCGGTGACGCTAACCATGCCCGTACCCACTCGGTCATCTTTGATGCCAGAGAGGAGCATTTGGCTGACTTCTCGTTTGATTAATTCTGAAACGCGAGAGACGCGACGACTAGTAGCCATAACAAACCTGCTCTTTAACTCGAAAGCGAGACATCAATTTTACTGTGTCCGTACCCGAAACAGGAGCCTTGTATCAGGGCTGAACTCGGTACAGACTTCTAATTTAGGCAGGGATTGAGCAGTCAACCTCTCTCCAGAGAAATGAAATGCTTATGCAGGGCTTAGTCCTAGCATGGCCCGGAGCGTCAGACTGAGAAAGACCAAGCCTGCGACGAAGATACCCGTCAAGGCGATCGCGGTGGCGGGATTCTTAAAGAGCGGAATTAAGGGTCTGACAGCATTGAGGAAAACCCCTAAACCAATGCTGATGAAGTAGGTGGGGTAGCGAGATACGTTAACCAAAAAGTCTCTCATGGCTTTGATCTAGTAGCGGGTTTCAAACTTAAAGGTTGCCAGGTGCTGAGTCCGAACTTTTATTTTAATGCCAGAAGCAGCTTCTCCAGGGAGTCAGTACCAAGCTGCAAGATTTCTCTACAACTCTTGGGCTTTCAGTTAGGTTGGTTTGACATCATAATATTGAGTCTGCTGCTGCACCGCTTTCTTTGATGTCACCTCAAACCGCTCCCTCTATCGCTCCGCGTCCCTTCTTAAAGTGGGCAGGCGGAAAAAGCCAACTGATTTCTCAGTATCAACCGTTCTTTCCGCAAGAAAGATTTAAAACCTACTACGAACCTTTCTTAGGGGGTGGCGCAGTTTTCTTTCACCTCTTACCCGCACAAGGAATTCTGACGGATATTAATCCAGAATTAGTCAATGTTTATTGCTGTGTGCGAGACCAGATTGAACCTTTAATTCAACGCTTGCAGGAACACCAGAAAAATCATTCCTACGATTATTACTATCAAGTAAGAGCCAAAAAACCTATAAATAAATTAGCACGGGCGGCTCGTCTAATTTATTTAAATAAAACTTGCTTTAATGGCCTATATCGAGAGAATTCCAAAGGAGATTTTAATGTACCAATGGGGCGTTATAAAAATCCTGGAATTTGCAATGCAGACTTATTGCGAGCGGTTTCTATGGCATTGCGATCGACCATCATTGAAATCAAACCTTTTGAAGCAATTTTGCAACATGCTACGCACGAAGATTTTGTCTATTTCGATCCGCCTTACTACCCCTTAAGCCCTACCAGCAATTTCACTGCTTATAGTCGCTATGCTTTTGATCAAGAGCATCAAGTCAAACTGAGAGATGTATTTGTAGAACTTGCAAATCGAGGCGTAAAAGTGATGCTTTCCAATTCAGATTGTGAATTTATTCGAGAACTATATCAAGGCTTCAATATTTATGCGATCGCTGCTGCCCGCTCAATTAACTCTAAGGCAAGCAAACGAGGCAAGATTACAGAAGTTTTAGTGACTTCCTATTAACTTCTCTAAAATAGAAGCTGTCTGGTGGTCTTGGAGATGACCGAAAATGGTACAAGCACACCTGAAACCCATCATCTTAGAAGAGTTTCTGGCACTACCAGAGACTGAGCCTGCTAGCGAGTACATTGACGGCTACAGTATTCAAAAACCCATGCCTCAAGGAGAGCACAGCACGATTCAGGGAGAGTTAGTAACTGCGATTAATGCCGTCACCAAACCTCAAAAAATTGCTCGTGCTTATCCAGAATTACGCTGTACCTTTTCTGGACGCTCAATTGTCCCAGATGTCGCAGTCTTTCGCTGGGAAAGAATTCCTCGTAATCCAGATGGGAGTGTGGCAAATATCTTTGCCTTGGCTCCGGATTGGATCATTGAAATCTTATCGCCAGAGCAAAGTCAAACGAAGGTGACGGCTAAAATTTTGCATTGCTTGAAGCATGGAACCCAGATGGGATGGCTGATTGATCCGAGGGAGCGGGCTGTGTTCGCGTACTATCCCCAACAATCACCAGACTTACTGGACGAGTCCGCTCAACGGCTACCTGTACCATCCTTTGCCAATGAGCTACAGCTAACAGTTGGTGATTTGTTTGGTTGGCTGCTCGAATAACGTCCTAAATCTGCGATCGCTCCTCAGCAGTCAAATCGGCTTCCTTTACATCTCGACGCAGTACCCAACCATTTGGCCCCACGATCAGTCTGGGTAGATCTTGCTGTCTCACCAGTTGCAAGGTAGTCATGTCGTAGGTGGTGTAGGTCGTCGAAGCAGAACCTAACTTGACATCTACAATCGTCAGCGTTTTTTGTGGAGAGCGATCGCTGTTAAGCAAGCGTCTGGGGCCAGCACCGATCGCGCCTGCATGCAGCAGTTCTAGCTTGCCGCGATACCCAGGAAAATAAGCGTGATGATGACCGCTGATGTAGGTATGGACACGATATTTTTCTAACAGCGATCGCAACTTATCGGGTTGGTCAAGAATTTCACCCAGGCGATCGCGCCTCACAGCAACGGCATAGAGCGGTAAGTGACCGATGGCAATTCGCAGCTTGGCATTTTGGGCCGCAGGACTAGCTAAGCTTTTCTCAACCCAAGCCAACTGATCTGCTCGAATCGTGGCACTAGAAGCATCCCAGACTAAATAAAAGATGCCGTTTTGCTGAAACGTGTAGTAGAAGGGGAATTTAGCACGATCGACAAATTGCAAACTCGGATTGTGCTTGGGGTTATTCCAATGAGCCGCTGCTAGATTGCGATCGCGCTGGAAACTAAATGTGCCATTGGCAGACAAAGCAGCAGAAGCATCGTGGTTGCCAACTGTGAAGCCATAAGGCAGTTTAGCTTGGCGGAGCGGTGCCCCAATATGGCGATCGAAGGCAGCCCACATTGCTTTCACCTCAGCATCCGACAGCGCTTGAGATTGCCCTGCTACCATGTCACCGCCGCAAAGCACCAAATCGGGTTGCCAAGCAGGAATCCGCGCGATCGCTTTGTCTACCTCGGCTTCGTAGGTGGTGGAGCCATACTGGCTATTCAGGTCGCTAATCACCGCAATCCGCACATCGCCTCTAGCAGGGGCAAACATGCCTTTAGGCGCGATCGCTTTTCCCACTTGTGGGTTGGCACTTTGGAGCTGAGCGGTTTGTTTGGTGGGAACTTGCCCCAGAGACGGTTGGCTAGCAGGCTGCTTTACGACTGATTCGGCAAAGGTTCGTTGCATCAGCACAGCAAGACCAAAACCACCTGTTAAACCGCTCAAAACCAGAAATTGACGGCGATTCAGGCTCATAGTTGTGTGGAGGGATAGAGCGACAGCGTTAGGAGAATATCGGTTGTTGGGGAGAAAATGATAGGCTTTGTGGTAACACCCGTAAGAATTTACCGCGTTTCCTGCGGTTTGCGTAGCCTTAGAGGGAGATGTCATGTCAGAGGAGCAGCCAAACCAACCATCATCACCTGTCCCCCCGACTCCCAACCGATCGACCCCCACCAGCGCAAGTGGAACGGGTGGGACTAGTTTGCAACAGATCACCCAGACCTTGCAGCAAAAATGGGAGCAGGTCAAACCTGCATTGAAAACGCAAAGTGCCAAAGCGTTGCGCTTCACAATTCGAGGTTTAGAAACGGCAGCCGAAAAACTGGAGACCGACGCTCCAGAGAAATCTACATCAGGCGCGGCTACAACTCAGGAAACTTCCTCTAGAACCGGAACCAAGTCAGCGGCTCAATTCAATGCTTCGGAACTCCTAGAGCGATCGCGTCCTTTTTTAACCAAGCTCCAAACCTGGGCGACGACAGCCCTAGAAAAAATCCAGCCTCAACTTACACGGTTGCAAGCTTGGTGGACAAAAACCCTGCCCCAAATTCGCCACCGCCTGCCCGCTTCTCTAAACGAAAAACTGTCTGATCGCGCCCTGACAAACTTGGCGATCGCGACAGTTGTGTTTCTGGTTCTAACGACGAATTCAATCCTCTCTCCTAGCAAGCCCAAGGCACCGGAAGTCGCCAGAGTGCCACTTTCCCAGCGGGTGCCGCCAGCAGAACTCACCGCTCCACCAGAACTCAGTGCTCCGGAAGCCGAAATTCCCGTGGCGATCGCCCCACCTGAGGAAACCGCTCCTGTCCCTGCACCCATTTTGGTGGAACCAGAAGTACCTGCGATCGCTGAAGCCCCAGAAATACCTTTAGATCTCGTTGCTCCTGAACCGCCAGAGCCAATCGCGGTGACGGCACCCGAACCGAGCGAGCCTCCCGCCCCTGTCTTATCTCCTCAAGAACAAATCCTGGCTTCAATTCAAGCCAAAGTGTCTGAAGTCACCAATCAGTACACTGCGGATTTGGTGCAGTCGGTCAAAACTAACTTAGTCGGCAATCGCCTCACGGTGGCGCTGAGCGATCGCTGGTACAATCTGCCAATCAATCAGCAAGACCAGTTAGCCAGTGAAGTGCTAGCCAAGGCCAAAACCCTAGACTTTACCAAGCTAGAAATTACTGATACCGAAGGCAAACTAATTGCCCGTACCCCTGTCGTCGGTTCAGGCATGGTGATTTTGCAACGAGGCAATCTCGCCACTGCTTCTTAATCAACGTTTCCGTGAACCTGTAAAGTGTGTTCTCTCACACGTGTATCTAGGGAAGTTCATTTCTCCTTCATCCCTCCCTTCCAGCCAGTGCTTTCTGCGCCGATTGCGTAATCTGAACGATCGCAGCTAAATCCGGTGTGGAGGTGTTGCTATTCATGCTTAGCCAAAGCAGGTATTCAATGTTTCCGGCGGGGCCTTGCAGGGGAGACCAGGTTAGGTCTTGGTAGTGCCAACCAAGGGCTTGAGCGGCTTGGATGACTTGGGCGATCGCTTCTGCTTGGTCTTTGGGGTCGCGGACTACGCCGTTCTTGCCGACGCGCGATCGCCCGACTTCAAATTGTGGTTTTACGAGCAAAATGACTTCCCGTGGTTCTTTGAGCAATTGCCACAGGGCGGGTAAGACTTTTGTGAGAGAAATAAAGGAAACGTCGGCGACTCCCAGATCCGCATCGGGCTTTCCTTGTTCGTAAAGCTCTTCTGGTTTTAAGTGCCGCAGGTTGGTACGCTCTCGTAAAACGACACGGGGGTCTTGGCGGAGAGTCCAAGCAACTTGCCCATAGCCCACATCTACGCCGTAAACTTTCTGGGCTCCTGACTGCAACAGACAATCAGTAAAGCCCCCCGTGGAAATGCCCCCGTCTAAGCAAATGCGTCCAGTAATTTCGATGGGAAAAGCTTCTAAGGCTCTGGCTAGTTTCTCGCCACCTCTAGAGACGTAGGGCGATCGCTGTTTTACCGTAATCTGGGCCGCTGGATCAATCTCGGTACCCGGTTTATCGATGACCTGCTGGTTCACCATGACTTCTCCGGCTCGAATTAGACGCTGGGCCTGTTGGCGAGAGTCACAGAGTTCTAGGTCTACGAGTAGGGTATCGAGTCGTTGCTTGGCCAAGGAACTGCACTAAAAAAATTAGAATGAGGAAACATCTATAAAATAAAGCCTTTGGGGCTCTATCATCTTCCACTATGCCATCCGAAGGTTCTTCGCAGACGACCGTGAATCCTCCTCGCATTTTACAGTCTCGAACTCAGTATCAGCCTTGCCATATCCGCGTGCCTGATCTAGACGATCGCATTGTGGCGATTCGTGTGGATGGAAAGTACTACAGTCTGATGAAGCTAGTCAAAGAGCGGCAGCAAGCCCTAGAAATTGCCAATCGACTGGCTAACAAGGGTGAAGAAACGATTATTACTGCCACCGTTAGAGGTGATGCGATTTGGGTGCTAGAGCGAGATGCTTACCTGGATTTGCCAGCTCAGCCTGCTTCAGCAACTACCCAGCCTAAAAGCGTAGGGGTAGCAAAAATCTTAGAATCTCGGAGCCAATATCGCCCTTGTCATATCCGAGTTCCTGATCTAGACCATCGCTTATCAGCGATCGCCGTTGAAGGCCAGTATTACAGCTTTTTCAAAGTTGTCAAAGATCGAGCGCAGGCGTTGGAAGTGGCAGCTAGACTCGCTCGCAGAGGTGACCAAACTGCCATCACCAGCACCGCTAAAGGCGAAGTGGTTTGGGTTCTAGAACCGGAAGCGGAGTTAGACGCTCAAAATCTCTAGCAGTATGCTCTTGTAGTTTAGCTAGGTATCAAGCTGAAGGGGTAAGCTCAGCAACAATTTTTGCAGTTACGCAAATTTTGCTACCAAACCTACCCCTATCTAAATCAAACTTGAACCTAAAGATGTCCCAAAGCAGGGTGGACTGAGCGATTAAACGTCTTGTTCGCTGAGTTCGCGAGTCATGTAATCAAAAGGTTGATCTACAAAGGCTGTATCAGCCACACCAGCCGCTACAGCTTGCTCTTTGACAATGTCTTTCATCAGTTGGATGCCGCGCACCGTAGGGCCAATGGGAACGCCTAGAGAGTTGTAAGTTTCTCGCAGACCTTCCAACACTCGCTCATCTAGTACATCCATGTCTCCTGCTACCAGAGCATAGCTGGCATAGCGTAGGTAGTAGTCCATATCGCGCAGACAAGCTGCATAACGACGGGTGGTATAGGCATTGCCACCAGGACGAATGAGTTCTGGGAGTTCGTCAAACAGACGTGACCCTGCCTGCTTGACGATGGTAGCAGCGTTCGCATTGATGACTGCGGCTGCTTGAACTCTTGCGGTCCCACTGCCAAAGTAGGACTTCAGTGAGTCAAGGGCATCTCTATCGAGATATCGGCCCGTAATGTCATAGTTTCTAATCAGGCTTGTCACTGCGTCCCGCATGAAATGACTCTCCTAAGTGGTTCCTATAGGTGTTTGCTATGCTTGACCTGCGTCAACTTGTCATTAGAAGTGAGTTGTTCTAGCTGCCAAAAACTGGGCGGCACTGTTGAGGTCAGAGATGGCGCATGCAATGGCTACAACTTACTGTACAGAATGATTCTGCACTCCTAGCGCTGAGCTTACCTTTAACCGTGAGTTGGGCTGGTGCGTTAGGATTTAGGGTTAAGTTTACCACGCCAAGATCAGCCTAATTGACGCTGAATTCCGGGCTAGTCGCTTCTATTCTGTTAAGTTTTATGTGCTGCAATTTCTGCAATTCTCAACATTTAAAAATAGTAGAAATCTCAGCTATTAATTATTTAAAGGAAAATCAAGAAAAAACTTTGGCTTGCGATCGCTGACTAAAAGCTTGCTGCTTCGTTCTACGGTTCATTTTTTGTGAGGCTTCGCGGTCGCCCAACGAACAAGCAGGATACTGAGTTTGTCTTGGGAAGTTTAACCAGGTGCGATTCAGGGCAGGAGTTGGCAGAAGCTGTAACTCTTCTGGGTAGCGTGGCATCGGGTCACTTGCCAATACAATAGGCGGCACCATCATCGGGTCGTAGCCAACAATAATATCGACCAGACCTGGTTGATGTTTTAACTCCACCTTCTGACCTGGCCGAAATTTTAGGGCTTCTTGGTGCTCAGACTCAGTTTCAAAAATCATAGTTGGCCTAAAGTATAGAACGGTAGCTTCTGATACTATTTTAGGGACCAACTCAGCCTAAAAATGAAAAACTGTCAATTCCGCTACAATTTTTCATTTTTCAGGGAAAGGCTGAAGGAGGGTAGCTCCAAGATTAATTTCGTCCGTATTTTGGTAAGCTTCAATAGGGTTTAGTAACAAAGGATACAAAATATCCCCAACCCTATTTTTAGGATGATTCAGGTGTAACCAACCCTGCCGATGAGTGTGTGCTAAAAGACGCCGCAAAAATTGCCTAGCTGCTAAGCGCCTCTAGAAATAGCGAGTCGCAGGAATCATCAAGTAACCGTTGTAACTGATCACCTACCAACTGCCAGTAACTTTGGGATTTGCTGACTGCTCATGTCGCAGCTAACCCCTGGCGACTCAGTTGAGGCAGTGCAGTTCTAAATCAGGTTGTCTCCCTCTATTCACCTGGCTGACCTCTCGCGATCGCAGACCTTCCCTTCCTAGATTTGCCCAGACATTAAGGAGTAATTCATGCCGACTGCACAAGACATCTTGAATCTGATCAAAGAAAAGCAGATCAAGATGATTGATCTCAAATTCATTGATATGCCAGGAACCTGGCAACACCTCACAGTCTTCCACGACCAAATCGACGAGAGCAGCTTCACCGAAGGTGTTCCTTTCGACGGTTCCAGCATCCGGGGTTGGAAAGCGATCAATGAATCAGACATGACAATGGTGCTCGATCCCAACACTGCTTGGTTCGATCCCTTCATGGCTGAACCGACTCTCAGCATTATTTGCAGCATCCAAGAGCCCAGAACTGGTGAGCCTTACAGCCGCTGCCCTCGCACCATTGCTCAAAAAGCAGTGGATTACCTCGCCTCCACTGGCCTAGGTGATACGGCATTCTTAGGCCCTGAAGCAGAATTCTTCATCTTCGACGACGTGCGGTTCGACCAAACCGAAAACGAAGGCTACTACCACGTTGATTCTGTAGAAGGTCGCTGGAACTCTGGCCGCAAAGAAGAAGGTGGCAACTTAGGCTATAAGCCTCGCTACAAAGAAGGTTACTTCCCTGTTGCTCCCACCGACACGCTGCAAGACATCCGGACCGAGATGCTATTGGTAATGGCTGAGTGCGGCGTTCCCATTGAGAAGCATCACCATGAAGTTGCCACGGGCGGTCAGTGCGAACTCGGCTTCCGCTTTGACACTTTGGTTCGTGCGGCAGACCACTTGATGACTTACAAGTATGTGATCAAGAACGTCGCTAAGCGTCACGGCAAAACCGTTACTTTCATGCCCAAGCCTTTGTTTAACGACAACGGTTCTGGTATGCACACCCACCAATCCATTTGGAAAGACGGACAACCGCTGTTCTGGGGTGATGGCTACGCCAACCTGAGCCAAATGGCTCTCCACTACATCGGCGGCATCCTCAAGCACGCTCCTGCTCTACTGGCGCTCACCAACCCCACTACCAACTCCTACAAGCGCTTGGTGCCTGGATTTGAAGCTCCTGTAAACTTGGCTTACTCTCAAGGCAACCGCTCTGCTTCCATCCGGATTCCGCTGACTGGCAGTAACCCCAAAGCCAAGCGTTTAGAGTTCCGTTGTCCTGATGCGACTGCCAACCCCTACCTAGCGTTTGCAGCGATGCTCTGTGCGGGTATCGATGGCATCAAAAATCAAATTGATCCAGGCGAGCCCTTGGATGTGGATATCTATGACCTCAGCCCTGAAGAGCTGTCGAAAATTCCTTCTACTCCCGGTTCTTTGCTGGATGCGCTGAAGGCTCTGGAAGAAGACCACGAGTTCCTGACTGCGGGTGGCGTCTTTACCGAAGACTTCATCAACACATGGATTGAGTACAAGCTCGACAACGAGGTGAACCCCATGCGGTTACGTCCTCACCCCTACGAGTTTGCGCTCTACTACGATGTCTAATCTCCTGAATATCTAATTAATTTTAGCTACCGCTCAGGGGAATTCGCGAGCCACCTTACGGGGTGGCTTTTTTACGACTCGAATAGTGCATAAATCTCCTGGGTTGAGCCAGGAACGACTGCGTTAGGATGAGAAAGTTACTTTACAAAACCACATAAAAAATATGACTGTTGCTTATCCTCGCAAGCTGCTCAACACACTGGGCGCCCGCGAGATTTTGAGCCAAGTAGTCCGCGATCGCGAGCTACATTTAGTCACCCTCAACCGCTACCGCTATAGTGAGCAGCGCAGTTGCAAAGACTTAACCGATTTAATTGAACAGTTGGATGGGCAACCTCCGGAGCTAATCCGCGATCTTTCCCGGCATATTTCTGATGAAGCTCGGCATGCCATGTGGCTAACGGATCTGTTAGTGGATTTGGGTGCAAATGTTGGTTTGCCACCGGGTTCTTCTTATATTCAAGAGTTTGAGCGCTTACTCGATAGCGAGGCTGTGAATCTAGGACACGATCGCGATGAATTCTTGATTTCAGTCCTAGCAGCCATTAATGTCACTGAGAAGCGGGGTTGCGAGTATTTTTCAGCTCATATTCATGCTTTGAAAAAAGCGCCCCAAACCGAGGAAAATATCAAAGTTCGGGAAACAATTGAGCGGATTTTGCCCGAAGAAGCGGGACATGTACGCTGGGGCAACCGTTGGCTGGCAGAACTGGCTCGCAAGAGTCCAGAACATGCCCAGAAGGTAGACCTAGCCAAGCGTAAGTATGCCGCTGTAGAGCAAGCTGCCTTTGAGTCAGGCATGGACATTACGCTGGGGGCTGAGATTCGCCGGGTCGAGAAACTCGTAGCGATCGCCGATACCATGCCCCTGTGGCAACGCCCTCAGTACTTGATGGAACGGCTGCCGCAAACTCTACTCGCACCCGACTTACAACAAACTCGAATTGACGTGGTGCAGCGAGCCTGGAAGCGCGACCCCCAAGCCTTCTTGGAAAAGTTTGTCCCCATGTTTATTAGCGGCATCAGCAAATCGACTAGCAGCAAGCCGGAAAGCTCCAAAGCCACTGCCTAGCTATCCATCT
Source organism: Trichocoleus desertorum ATA4-8-CV12 (assembly GCA_019358975.1). Taxonomy (NCBI): domain Bacteria; kingdom Bacillati; phylum Cyanobacteriota; class Cyanophyceae; order Leptolyngbyales; family Trichocoleusaceae; genus Trichocoleus; species Trichocoleus desertorum. The sequence continues at coordinate 33,737 of JAHHIL010000030.1, read as the reverse complement.
ATTGCATCAATGGCATTGTTCAGGCTGAGGATGATAGTGGTAGGGATACCCCTCGTGGGTGCCCTGACCTATTGGATGGACAGGTACAAAACCTATCCCTACCGCTGCCAACTCTTTTATGATTGAGAAATTTCTTGCAAGATAGAGTGAGTGTAACGACAACCGACGAGGCGTGAGGTAGATTGGTACTTGCGTCACACCGATTTACTCTACTGAGCAGGATACTGAGCAGGAACTTTTATGACTAACTATCAACCCGATCCGGAAACTGTCTCAACTCAGAATCTGTCCAGCAATGAACTTGTGAACGACCTGCTAGAGAAAACCATTCAGAGCAATCATGCTGATGTGATTGAAACGGTGATTTCTAGCTTGGACCAAGACCAAAGCGCGATGGTCAACCATACTGAGAATGGCCATCTGTGGAAATTTAAGTATGGTAGCGTTGAAGTCTTTGTTCAACTCACGGGCAACACGGACGACGATACATTTACCACTTGGGCTCAGATCTTGAAGCTGCCTGTGCAAAATGAAGCCCAACTTCTACGCAAATTATTGGCTATGAACTGGAGTGACACCTTCGAAGCTCGTTTCGCTTTGGTGGATGAGCAGGTTGTGGTTGTCGCCACTCGCACAGTTGCTGAGCTTTCACCTGGCGAAATTTCTCGTGCCATTACCGTAGTTGCCTCTATTGCAGATGACAACGACGACGCCCTCCAAGCAGAGTTTGCTGCCGCCTGAGCTAGCCCCGGTTTGGCGCTTCATTCCTCCCTTCCAAGCACCCGGACAAGTACAAATGGCCTTGGATGCTTGGCTGTTTCAGCAGCATTGTCTGGGGTTACATCCCCCCACTCTACGGTTTTATACCTGGGCTCCCGCAGCCATTTCTCTGGGCTACCATCAGCGGCAGTGGCCCTCATTTTGGCAGGAAATTACTTGGCAAGGCACACCGTTAGAGTTGGTGCCACGACCCACGGGGGGACGCGCAGTGCTGCACCAAGGCGACTTAACTTATGCCGTGATTGCTTCTGGTTTTCCAGGTAACCGCACGCAAGCTTACCGCACCATTTGTGAGTTTTTGATTCAGGGTTGGCGATCGCTCGGCATTGAGTTGCACTACGGTACAGCGGGTCGGGGCTACATTCACAATCCCAACTGTTTTGGTACGGCCACTGGCGCAGATTTAGTCCTGCCACAGGGAGGAAAACTGATTGGTAGTGCTCAGTTGCGTCGTGGGCAAGCGATTTTGCAACATGGTTCTATGCGTTTAGAACCCGATGTGGCTCTGTTTAGCCAAGTGTTTGGATCAGACTCTATCCATTTACCAGAGTTGCCCCTAGCTTTACAAGGGAAATCCCTGGTTCAAGCCGTAATCGACGCTTTGGTGACAGCCTTACAAGACTGCTTTGGTGTGCAATTGGTGACGCAGCCGCTCTCAGCCGCAGAATGGGAGGCAGTGCTAGCTCAATCTACCTTGAGGCAAAAATCCTCTAGCTGCAATGCTACCAGTGCTAATTAGCTTCTGACACTAAGGATTCTGCGGTGGTTCTGGCGATCGCGGGCAATGGTAGACCAGGAGGATAGCTGCCTTCTTCCTTAATCCGTTTAATTGCCGCTTCAGACACTTGAATATTTAGCTTATCGCCCACGGCCCGGACAATATCACCGCGATCGATTACACCTGCCACGGCTCCCGCTGGAGACAAGACTGTGATGCGGTTGAGCTGTTGAGTTTCCATTTGATTAATTACTTGAATCAATGGAGTAGGTTCCTGCACCGCTGGAATTGCAGCCAATGGATGCAGCACTGCTTGTAGGGCTTGAGTTTCCCATTGGCTACGCTCGACTTGACGTAAGTCATCAGCCGCTACCATCCCTCGGTAACGACCCTCAGACGCAGCAAAATAGGCAGGGGGCCGAGCCACTTCTAGCAGATAGTCATCGGCAAACTGACGCAAGCTGAGATTGGCATCCACTACCCGGAAGTCTCGCGTCATCGCATCTGCCGCTTTGATCTGCATCAGGGCTTCCTGTAAGTCGGTCATGCGATCGTAGGCGCTGGCGTTGCGTAAGATAAACCAACCCAAAAACGCCACCCACAGCCCACTGACAAAATAACCAGGGTTGAGCAGGACAAACACAAGCCCTAAAGTAATCGCGAACCAACCTAAGATTTGGCCCGATCGCACCGCCCAACGCACCCCTTGAAAGCGGTTGCCCGTAGCCTTCCACACTGCCGCCTTAAAGATCTGCCCGCCATCTAAAGGCAAGCCAGGAATTAAATTAAATAGTGCTAAAACCAAGTTAATTAAGGACAGGTCTGTGATGACTACTGCGAGTACAGTCTGCTCAGGTAACGCATAGGCGATCGCTCTTAACAACAGGTATAAGCTAAGGCTGACCATAGGCCCAGCGATCGCCACCTGAAAAGCCTTACCTGGGGTTTTCGATTCTTGGTCAATCGAGGCAACCCCACCAAACAAAAACAGCGTAATAGAATTGACCTTGATGCCTTGAGACTGCGCGACTAAGCTGTGCCCCAATTCGTGCAGCAGCACCGAGGCAAACAATAATAGAGCCAGGGCCAAACCTGCGACCCACGCAAAAACTGGACTCCAAAGCTGTTGTTTAAGGTAGCCCTCGCTGTTGAGAATGGAAAAGAAAGCGAGAACATACAACCAGTTAGGGTCGATAAAAAGGGGAATACCAAATACAGATCCGATTCGCCAGCCTGCCTGCATAGGATTTTCCTAAATCGAAGTTGCTCAATGTGGCTGGTAATGCAGCCCCACATGTTCTTGCTGCTTTGATCAAGATGCAGCTCAATCAAGCTCAGTTGATGCATGCTAGCTATAGCTTGATTCCATGACTATAGCCATCCATCTAGCTAAAGCCCTCTCCCTACTAGCATAGACAATGCTTTCCTGAAACATCAGCTCCGAGAGACTCCAGGCATTGAGCAATAATTGAGCAATAAAAAAATGCAATAAAAAAGTAGTAGTGCGACTGCCTCCAACCAACGGGGACCAGTAGCACTACTACTCAGCTAGATTGAAAAATCTCAAATAGGTTTGTCTGAGCTAGGGGTATGGCCTAGAGGACACCTGCATTGGTAAGTCCTAGGATGACACCTGCCCCCAGGATGTGACCAAAACTCATTGTAGCGAGTAATTCAGGAACGCCAAAATTGCTAAAGAGCGCAGGGGCTTCGACGGGGAGTTTGGGACCTACACCCTTCTTTCTGATGGCAAAGCGACCGATCGCAACTGCAAACAGGCAGCAAGCTGTCATAATTAGCCCGATGGTAGGATTCCAATCAACGGCTCTAGCAGAGGCAACTTGTAGCGCTAGCAAGGTCGAATAAAGCAAGATCTCGTCTCCTGCATTGATAAACTTATACAAACAAGAAGGATTATAAAAAGATGCTTGGAAATAACTGGAATTTGTCTTAAGAGTTAACAGTTAGTGGGATTTTTGCTACAAATCTGCAACAGTTTGCGATCGCAACTCCATTCATTAATACTGAGACTCAGTTAAATATCTAACCAACGCCCTACTTAGCAGTTTCATGAGTCAGCATGCGAGTTAAAATTTGCGGCATTACCAAACCAGAACAAGGACGAGCGATCGCAGAACTCGGAGCCACGGCTCTGGGATTTATCTGTGTGGATACTTCCCCTCGCTATGTTGCGGCTGAGCAAATTAGTCAGGTAGTGGAGCAGTTACCCTACCATCCCCAGACAGGCCGCTTAGTGGATCGGATTGGCGTGTTTGCCAATGCCACGGTGGCTCAGATTAGCAAAGTCGTCGCGATCGGCGGTCTGAATGGGGTGCAACTACACGGCGCAGAATCTCCAGAGTTTTGTGCCCAAGTTCGAGACGCACTGCCCCATATTGAAGTCATTAAAGCGCTCCGGATCAAAAGCACAGAAGCCCTTCAGGAATCTGCTGCTTATTACAGCCCAGTTCATACCCTGTTGCTCGATGCCTATCACCCTGGAATGTTGGGTGGCACAGGTGTCACTCTAGATTGGCAGAGCTTGCAGCAATTTGCGCCTGCATGTTCCTGGTTTCTAGCGGGCGGCTTAACGCCAAACAATATCGCCCAGGCTCTAGCTCAGTTGCAACCGGACGGCATTGATCTCTCTAGCGGGGTCGAGCGATCGCCCGGTGACAAGGATTTAACCCAAGTTGCCCACCTATTTCACCAGCTTCAAGAAGCACAAAAAATAGGGGCAAGGTAAACTCACCCCCAAGTTATCTAGTTATTTACTTCTCTCCCCCAAGGAAGAGGGCAAATTTTCTACTTATCTAGTTCCCTCTCCTCTTGGGAGAGGGCCAATTTAGAAGAAACTAGGACGATGGTGGATCAAATTGAGAAATTCTTCGCGAGTTTTTTGATCTTCCTGGAACACACCCACCATTGCACTAGTGACCGTCCAAGCACCTGGCTTCTGCACACCTCGCATCACCATGCACATGTGAGTTGCTTCTATGACAACTGCCACACCTTTGGGATCTAGAATTTCCTGCACTGCCTCCGCTATCTGACGAGTCAAGCGCTCTTGCACTTGCAGGCGACGACCATACATCTCCACAATCCGAGCCAATTTGCTCAGACCGACTACTCTTTGATTCGGAATGTAGGCAACGTGGGCTTTGCCCATAAAGGGAAGCATGTGGTGTTCACAGAGGCTAAAGACATCAATGTCTCGCACCAACACCATTTCATTGTGGCCTTCATTGAAGATCGCGCCATTCACCAACTCCTCTAAGGACTGGGTATAGCCACTGGTGAGAAACCGCATGGCATCTGCCACTCGCTTGGGAGTTTTCAACAACCCCTCACGCTCCGGATCTTCCCCAACCCCTATCAAGAGAGTCCGGACAGCATCTGCCATCTCATCCTTGAGTTCGTTGTCTGCGGGAGGAATTACTATGGCCTCTTGACCATGAAGTGTGTTGCGATCGGGCCGAACTTCAGGAGTTTTGGAATCAGACACAGCAGGTACGTTAGAGCCGTTAGCACTGTTGGAAGAAGCAGTAGTCATAGTCAAGGATGTTGTAGCTGCAAATAGGGGTTGCGTAGTCAGGAATGGAACAAACTTAAAAAACTCCAGCATTCGGCATCAAAGTCAATTCTTCAACCACAGCTTGCTCTGGTAAAAGCACTGTCTGTAGAATCACTTGAGCCACGATATCTGGGGTTAACATGGCCGAACGGTCGAAGTCGGATTGGACTGTGTCAGTGTCCCAAATGGGTGTGTTAACTGAGCCTGGACAAATAGCAGAGACCCGAATGCCATTGGCTCGCTCTTCTGCTGCCAAGGTTTTGGAGAGCGCCATGAGACCAAATTTACTGACACAATAGGCTCCCCAATTCGGAAAAGCTTGTTGCCCCGCAATCGAGACGACATTAATGACGGTTCCTTGCTGGCGATCGCGCATCCCTGGCAAAATGCCTTGAATGCACTGCAAAACGCTAGTCAAGTTGAGGTCTAAGACACGCTGCCAGTCATCTAACGGCATCTCCATCAAGCTTCCGGTATAACCCATGCCAGCATTGTTGACTAGGATATTAATCGGGCCAAAATCTGCCGCGATCGCGCTGATGCGGTCTTTGACTTGACCCACAACCGACAGATCTAGAGGATAGGTTTTCACCTTCACCCCTGTCTGTCTGGCTTCATCCGCGACAGCTTCTAACTTGGATTCAGAGCGACTGACTAAGGCCAGATGAATTCCAGCTTTAGCAAACGCCAAGGCAGTTGCTTTGCCAATTCCACTGCTCGCTCCTGTAATAAGGGCGTGCCGTTCTATGAGAGAAGTCATGCAATATCCTGATTCTCTTGCGTCAAGTCAAGCATTCCACACAACCACGATCTAAGACCAATCGAGGGTACTCCCTTTTTGAAACAATGTCACTCCCATGTAATTTTGAGAATTTCCCTCTCGTCTTTGAATTCGGGTTTTACCTTGAGGCATCTGTGGAGAATCACAGTCGGGGTTGGAGTCTCAAGCCACCGAGCAAAATGTAAAAAAATGTTACCTTGCGAATTATATCACTCAGAATTGTGACCGCGCACCCATCGCTGCTGGATCAAAGCCTTGGCGCACAGATAAGACAGCCAAAACTAAAACAACGCCTAAGCCAAAAATCATGACCTGAGGCAATCAATGCCTAACGCTCAGCGACATACGAATCTAGCCTAAGTCTGGCTCAGCGAACTGTAAGCTGCTCCCTCAGCTAGGCGGAAGCCTCCAAGAAAACGCCAATATTACGAAACTTTTGATAACGTAATTCTCGCCGCTGTTGGTTAGTCATTTGGCTCAAGTCTTCCAAATGCTGCAAGAGTGCAGTTTTTAACGTTGCCGCTGCTTCCAAAGGGTTCGAGTGAGCACCCCCAATCGGTTCTGGTAGAAGTTGGTCCAAAATGCCAAGCCCTTTCAAATCCCAAGCGGTGATCTTTAGGGCCTCTGCTGCTTGGGGAGCTTTGCTGGCATCTCGCCAAAGAATAGAGGCACAAGCCTCAGGACTAGCCACGTAATAAACTGAGTGCTCAAACATTAGTAGGCGATCGCCGACGCCAATTCCTAAGGCTCCACCAGAGCCGCCTTCACCAATCACTGTACAAATAATTGGCACATCCAAGCGAAACATTTCCCGGAGGTTGTAGGCGATCGCTTCCCCTTGACCAAACCGCTCGGCATCCAACCCAGCCCAAGCCCCAGGCGTATTAATAAAAGTCAAAATTGGCATCCCAAAGCGATCGGCATGCTCCATCAATCGCATGGCTTTGCGATACCCCCCAGGAGCCGCCTGCCCAAAGTTACGAGCCACGTTGTCCTTAGTGTCTCGCCCTTTCTGATGCCCCAAAATTACCACAGGCCGACCCGCAAACCGAGCCACACCCCCCACTAGAGCAGGATCATCTGTGCCACCGCGATCGCCGTGCAACTCCATCCACTCATCACTAATCGCTTGGATGTAGTCCAGCGTACTCGGTCGGCGAGGATGTCGTGCTACTTGGAGTCGTTGGGCAGGAGACAAACCACTGAAGATTTCCTGGCGAAGTTGCAAAGCTCGCGCCTCAAGCTGACGGATCTGATCAGACACATCGACGTCGTTTTCTTCCGCAAGTTCACGAATTTGATGAATTCGTGCCTCTAACTCTGCCAGTGGCTTTTCAAAATCCAAAAGAAGCGGTTTGCGTTCAGTCGTTGCCATGCCAGCGCCACACTACTCCGAAGTAACAGTTACAAAAAGATCTTAAGGCTTTCCACCTGCACCTTAAACCAGGCTACACCTTCGTGCACCATTGTTGAAGTTACCTATAACTTCCTAAACTCAGCAACAACCTCGGCTCCCAAAATGACTCGTTCATCCTTTTAGGAACCCGCATGAGGATTAAGTTTTCGTACGATTAATCGACCACAAAAAGGCTAGCAAGTCGATTCTTCTGATCGCTCAATCAGCCAATTCTCTCTAGCAATAAAGGTTGGAACCCATGTTTCACTGAGGCTTGGCCAATTTGCTCCATTTTGTCAACTGTAATTTGGTTGCGTCCCCAGGAAAAATTGGTGTGCCATTTTTCGAACTCTAGGAGCATAGATTCGGCAAAACAGGCAAATAGTTGGCGTGCAGGTACATCCATGCTGACGATTTGCATAATTCGCCAATCGATGTCGAGGGAATGTTCTACGATGCCGCCATTGAGAACATGGACACCAGGATGCTGAATCTTAGTTCCTAAGTTTTTAGGATAGCCCCCATCAATCAACAGACAAGGCTGCTTCAGACGAGACGGATCAATTTCTACGCCTTTGGGCATGCTTGCTACCCAGACTACAATGTCGGCTAAAGGTAGGGCTTCTTCTAGCTCCATAACTTTGCCGCGACCTAGCTCTGCTTGCAAATCGAGTAAGCGCTCTTGATTGCGAGCAATTAGCAAAAGCTCGGCCACATCTGTCCGGGCATCTAGCCAGCGACAAACCGCACTGCCAATATCCCCGGTAGCTCCACAAACGGCAACAGTCGCTTTCGAGAGGTCAATCCCTAATTGCTTGGCTGCCTGCTCTACTTGGCGACAGATGATGTAGGCTGTGTGAGTGTTACCTGTGGTAAAGCGTTCAAATTCCAGCTTGATGTTACGAATTTGCTGGATTTGGTTCAGATTAAAGTTTTCAAAGATGATTGAAGAGAAGCCACCCAAGGCAGTGATGTTGAGGCCGTGCTTTTGAGCATGAGCCATCGCATTAATCACTTTGCGAGTCGCTGCTTTGATCCGCCGTGTCGCCAGCATTTCTGGCAAAAAGCAAGATTCAACGTATCTGCCTTCAATCTTTTGGCCCGTTAGGCTGGTGACCGTGATGGTATCAACAATCTGCGGGGGAGCGCTGCACCAAAAATCTAACCCTTGGTCAGCATATTCTGGGTAGCCTAGTTCTTTAGCAACAGATTGGGCGTGTTCTAAACTGGTGAGGTGACCGATAAGACCAAACATGGACGGTTAGGGAGCCTAAGATTCAGGCTAGCTTTAGGTTAGTGGTGATTGAAATGGGTGATTGCTAAAAGCACTTCAAGATACTACATAAATTTGCCGATCAACTAGTAGGTTCTGATCAGCAAATTTGTGTAGGGACTAGATAGCGATCGCTCAGTGGAAAACAACTGATCTCGTGAGCAAAAAGAGAAGTTTGCAGAAGCAGGATTATGTCAAGACTCGGAAGGGGCCTCAGAGTTTCGGGCTTAGGCAGCACTCAGGCCGTAAGCAGACATGCGCATGATATCGCGAGTGGTAAACCCGATATTGCTCAAGGCTTCACCGTACTGGATCATGAAGTCTTCTACTAAAGCTTCTTTTTCCATGCCCAAAACCTGAGCGTCTTCTGCAACTTGGTTCAACATACGCCAAACCAGTGGTAAGTTCTGTCGATTGGCTGTTTCTAGTTCATCTTTTGCTGTTTCAAAGTTGGCTTTGAGCCATTCTTCCCCATAATTAAGATGGCTGTACTCGTCTTTCACGACGCCCTCAGTGATTTTGCGCGCAAAGTCGTCAGCAACAGGAATATAGATGTTGTAGGCAGCGATCGCAAAGCACTCAATAATGAGGGATTGAATCAGCAAGCAAGTCACAACCTGGTTGTTTGCCGCTGCGACTTGAAAGTTACCGTGCAAGTCCGAGAAGAACTGGCGGGCAAATTCCATATCTGGCGTGACTTGAAGATTACGGCCACAGGCTTCAAAGCCTTTCTTGTGGCGGTTTTCCATTTTGGCTAGACTCACCAATTGATCGCGGTTGTCCGGCAGCATTTCAGCCAGCTTCAGATAATTTTCGTGAGCCTCTTGTTCGCCTTCAATCACGATCGCGTTGATCCGACTGTAAGCATCTTTGTAGGCTGCGCTATGGAAGTCAATTTCTAGACTGGCCTCAAGCTGCGGCATGGATCTCTTGTCTCCTCATCATGAATCAGTCGGTAATAGTTCAATTGAATGGAACTATGGACAAAGATGGCGACGGCTAAATGTAAATTATTGATTTACAACCTAAAGTTACTTTACCTTTTTTAACGGCGGATTGACTAAACAAGATATAGGAATATCGCGCGCTGATCCGTGAGCCAGTCGCTACAAAGCCACTCAAAACTCACGCTTCTATAACTCTTATGACCTTAACACCGACAATGAGGGGAAAACTCACCCAATGGTCATATTTACCATAATAGATGTGGACAGTATGACTCAGGAGCGGTAGGAGGCTGAAATAGTCGTGAATCAGGATTCGCCCCCAAAATTCCATACTCACTCCCAACCTGTAGAACAGCCTATCTTGAGTTGGAGCCAGGTTTTAAGCTGGTTGAATGGGCTACTGCTCATCGCTGGAGCTGCGATCGTTCTGCTGCCCCTAGCAGTTGTTTTCTTCACGTCTTTGTCACCCACTCAGACGGTAGGCGCTCTTAGCTCGCCTTCAGGATGGTCTTGGGAGCATTACCGGGAAGCTTGGCGGCGAGGCCACTTTTTGTTGGCTTTTGCAAATTCAGCGCTGGTCGCGATCGCTGTGACGGGGCTGCAAACGATTACTTCAGCATTGGCGGGTTATGCTCTCTCTCGTTTCCAGTTTTGGGGTAGGCGAGCAGTGTTGCTCATTGTCTTGGCTACACTTGTGATTCCGTTTCAATTATTGGTGATTCCCGTTTTTCTAATTTTGAAGTGGGGTCATTTAATTAATACTTATGGGGCTTTGATTTTGCCCACTGCGGCTAATGGATTTGGTATTTTTCTACTAAGGCAATATTTTCAGACGATTCCTGTGGAGTTGGAAGAAGCTGCGACGCTGGATGGAGCGACTCGTTGGCAGATTTTATGGCAAGTTATGCTGCCGTTGGCTCGTCCTGGTTTGGTGACACTGTTTCTGTTTACTTTTATTGGCGAGTGGAATGATTTGTTTAAGCCACTCGTGTTTACGACTCGTCCAGAGTTGCAGACTGTCCAGTTATCTTTGGCCAGTTTTCAGGAGCAATTTACGAACAATTGGCCTTTGATGATGGCAGCAGTGGTAATCGCAACTGTTCCCGTGGTGTTGCTGTTTTTGGTGGGCCAGCGGCAGTTTATTCAAGGTATTGCGACTACGGGAATTAAAAACTAGATAGTAGTTTCTCCTACAGGCTGGAAACCCAACAGTGCATAAAGCGGCTTTTATACTGAAAGACTGGGGCGCAGGAGTTAGGGCATGCAGAAGTTGGGCTTGGTTTTAGTTGGGGTGTCGTTTTTGCCTTGGGCGGCGATCGCTTTTGTCTTGCCTTGGCTACCAATCACCCAGGCCCAAAAAGTGCTACTGGTTCCTGTGTTGTTGGTTTTGGCGGAAATTTTGTTTTGGTTGGGGCTGCTGATTGTGGGGAAGGAGGCGGCTCAACGTTATAAGCAGTTTTTTAATTTTCGGGCTTTGTGGCGATCGCTGAAGCGGGGGATTAATCGGTTGGGGCGCAATTTGAGGTAATCCGATCCTTGGGGGCACTCGCCCCCAAACCCCTGCTGAGGGACGGTTGCGTCCCCCAGACCCCCTCCAAACGAGTTTAAGTGTCGGTGTTTCGGGTCTTGGTTTGTGTAGGTGGTTAGGGGTTGGCTTTTGGCTCTTAGCTTTTGACTCCTGGTTTCTGGCTCCTAGCTCCCCTTTCATCCCTCATCCCTCATCCCTCATCCTTCCTCCATCCCTTCCTCCTCACTCAAGTCTGTCTGGATGCTTAGTCGAATGGTTCGGGAGGATTCTAGGCTACCAATTTGGGTTTCGATGACTTCCCCGGAGAGGTGGTTGAGGCAACTGAGGAGCGATCGCAGCTGGGGGGTGCTGGCTCCGCTGTCTACGTAGAGGCGATCGACTAAGCCTGTGACTCGCTTCCAGGTGGTGTAAAGCTTGGCGATGGTTTGTTCGAGTTGAGCGGCTTGGTTGACTAGATCTGCGGTAGCGCTGAGGGAGCCAATGCGGAGGGCTTCTTCTAAGGCTCCTTCTAGGTCTAGGGACTCGTTATTGAGGGCTTGGACGTTGGTGGCGGCTTCTAGATACTTGGCTAAATACTTAGCTTCTGAGGTGACTTGCTTGAGGGTGTCTACGTCTGGGCTTTCGGCTACGGTCTCGCGAAGTTCTGCCTGGTGCGATTCTGGCAGTTTTTCCATTTCCCGCACGAATGGCGCTAGATACCGAGAGGGGATGGAGTTGGCGGCGGCTTTTTCTTTGATCACTTCTGGTAGCAAATCGGAGGTCATGGCGGTCCATTCGTCGGAGAGCTGTCGCACTTCGCGCCGGGTAATGCGATCGCCTCTTCGCGCAGCGTCACTGACCATTTGCTGGACTTCTGGGGCAGATTGAGCGGTTTCGACAAAGGCGCGTTTGCTAAAGCGCTCAACAGAGTCGGTGTCAAGGTAGCCGCCTTCTAGTAGAGTGTCGGCGCTATCAGCTACCTCAATGAGGGAGTAGGCTTGGCTTTTGCTGATTTCTCGGTCTTGCAGCCACTTAAGGAATCCGGTGCCGCGTCCTTCACCACCGCGTTTTTCGCGATCGCGGACGGTGCGCAAAATGCGTCCTCGCCAAATGTCGGTCTGGAGGTCAAAGCGATCGCAGACTTGCCAAGCGGCTTCTACCCGTTGCTGAAATTCTAGATCTGGAATCTGCTCATCTTCTGGATCAGGCAGTTCGAAGTTGAGTTCTAGTCCACCTTCTAGAGCAGCATTGGCGAAGTCGGTGGGAAATTCAGTGGCTTGAACCATGAGAAACCATGTGCAGAAAACAGCCGGATCATTATGACATGCCTACAAGGGGTTGCCATGAGGAAAACTGACCAAAAAATTAAGTAAGTTTGCGATCGCCCAGTCTTGATTACCCAATCCATCACCGCACCCCTCAATCGTCCTCAATCGTCCTCAACTGCCTGTGAACTGGCGAAACAGCCAACTAAAAACTAAAAAGCTCAATGTCACCACACCAATAAACACAATCAGTAGTGCTAGCAATGCTCCAACCACAATCCAACGGTTTACTGAGCGGGCATTAGCAGGAGCAACTCTGAGATGGTCTTCTAGTAAAGCTACGTTTTTGGTATTCGCTTTCCAAGTGACATCTAAGAGATCGCCAAACACAGGTACAGTGCCCGCTACTGTATCGAATAACACATTGGACAGCATACGGGTTAAAGTTTCTTGAGATACTCCCAGTTGGGCACCTTCCCAAATAATGTAGGCCGAGAATAAAAAGCTAGCGAAGTCTCCGCCACCGGGTAAAAGCCCTAAAATTGGGTCTAGCCCAAAACGGTAGCGAGTCCCTGGAATCGTAATCGAGTTGTCGAGCAGGTGACTGAGGCTACGAATTCGCTTGAGCCGAGCAGTTTTGGCATCTGAATCGAGACGCATGAGAGGTAGCCAATGAGGTTGGCAATTTAGAGTACTAGAATCTTCCGATCTTGTCACGTTACTACCGTCGGATTATTAACACTTCTGATACCAACTCATGCAAAAAACACATAGCAGAAAGTTGTATCAAGAAACACCAGCAATGTTTGGCATAACCTACTTTTCCAAGCCAGAATATAAAACAGCTCAAATCAAACATCAGGGAAGGTTATGGACCCTTTATTAGGTGCGCTAATCGCGGCAGCTACTGTGATTGCTTTACAAATTGCGACTTACAAGCCACCCAAAGAAACGAAGAAAATTAGTGTAGTAATAAGTGGTAAAACTTACGAGATTATTGAGAAATAAAGCTTGAAAAAACTGTTAATCACCGGAGCCAGTGGTTTTTTAGGGTGGCACCTGTGCCAAATTGCTCAGCGCCAATGGGATGTCTATGGCACTTACTGTTCCCAAGCGATCGCAATGGCTGGAGTCACGAGTCTCAAAGTCGATATCAGCAATTTTGTCACCCTCAAGCACTTATTTGAAACAGTCCAACCGGATGCAGTTATACACTTGGCGGCGCAATCTAGCCCCAACTATTGCCAAACCCATCCCGAAACCTCTCACGCCATCAATGTGACGGCTTCTAGCAATATTGCGGGGCTTTGTAGCGATCGCGCCATTCCTTGTGTGTTTACTTCAACTGATCTAGTCTTCGATGGTCTTAATTCGCCCTACCGCGAAACTGATCCAGTCAATCCAGTGAATCTCTACGGTGAGCAAAAAGTCTTAGCAGAAGTAGGCATGCGATCGCGCTATCCCCAAACCGCTATTTGCCGCATGCCCCTGATGTTTGGGGAAGCCAGCCCTACGGCAAGCAGCTTTATCCAACCCTTCATTCAAATGCTGCGATCGGAACAAGAACTGCGCTTATTCACGGATGAGTTTCGCACGCCTGCCAGTGGCACCACAGCCGCGAAAGGACTATTACTAGCACTAGAAAAGGTGCAAGGTTGCATCCATTTGGGTGGGAAAGAACGCATCTCTCGGTATGAGTTTGGTCGCTTACTGGTTGAAGTGCTGGGTTTACCAGAGACAGGACTCCAAGCTTGCCGCCAACAAGATGTCCAAATGGCCGCTCCTCGCCCCCCAGATGTTTCGCTAGATAGCTCGCTAGCCTTCTCGCTAGGTTATGCTCCATCGTCTCTGCGGGAAGAATTAGAGGCGTTGCGAGGCAAGATCTGAGGCACTTCACAATGATTAAATGAGCTAAATTAGCCCTAATCCTTTTTCATAATGTAGAGTTCATGCTCAACTTCTACAGTTTGCTGATTCATCTTGATATTGCTTCATAGCTTTACCACTCCTTATTCCTAATCTAAATGAAGGTGAATAGATGCTTTGCGATCGCTTTACTGAAAATTGCAAACAAAGACATTGTTGGATAGAAACAGCCTTTAAACAACGCTAAAGGTCATATAGGCCACGAAGATGAATTAAAAGAGTACGTCTATCTCACTACGATGAGGTAACGAAGCAACTTCTGCTAGAAGTATTTTTCTGTCTAGATAAGATAATCTGTAACATAACTCTCTGCCTGGCGAAACTGCCCAAAAATATGCAGGTTTTATAAAAGCACAAAGCTCATATTTGGGATGATTTGACCTGCATTTACAGTCACTTTTATTATGTTGGCCCTGCTGGCAGCAATAGCGAAAGTCTTCAATCAGTTTCTCAAATTCACGGCTGTCCTTTTTTACCTCTCCACAGATCAGAATCTTGCCAGCAGCAGATTTAATGACTAAATCGACCCCACGGGCTAACGCTCCAAAATCTTCTCTTCTCGCCTCGATCTGTACTTGAGATATATCCCAACCATATTTCAAGATTAATGATGATGCAGATGCAAGTTGACTAATACCCTCTCGAAATAAAGCACGTGTCTTACGACCCTTATTAGTAAAGTGCCAGAACAGCTGAAATCCCTTTTGTTGTCCTTTACTTCCACTCAATTTCAGTAGAAGAGAACTTTGAGCATAGCCTTCATCATCAATACTAAAGAGTTCTGCTTCTAGCCCTAAGATAAAGTATTTTGCTTCATCGCTGTCTAGAGCAGGATCAATACGCAAAGCAGGGTTACTGCCCGCTATAGACTCATGTACCGGAAGAATACTATACCTCTCCTCTAGATATTCTTCCAGCTCATAAATCCAATTTCTCTGTTGCATAGTCACTAGCTTTAAGTATTATCTTTAACTGTCGGAAAATTCCCTCTAAGACAGCATACAGTTTTTAGTGAGTCTTTAAAACTTGTCAATTCAATCTTATTGAATTCCGAACTGGATGGTAAATTTTATTGTTGCTGGCAATCTAAAGTAATTCTCTCAGATGCCAACCAGGTTTTGATATTATTTACTTCCTCTCTTTTAACAAAATTCAGCCAATCAGAAAAGTAATTGTCATCAAGCCCTTCTCCCTGTAATTCGCTTAAGGCTGCACATACTAATTCTAAAGAATTATTTTTCCCAGCTGCTTGCTCAAGCTTGGTTTTAGCTTTTAGCAGAAAATTGGAATCATAATTTTCTGCGACAACTTCTAATATGTTTTCGACCCATTTTTTGGTAACTTCTTTATTAATTGACCATATTCTACTAGACGGAACTTTAAGAAATTGCTCTCGGTTCTGTACTTCTTCCAAAAACATATCTTTTTCTGAAACTATTTCCCCTGTTTCGGTATCAATGTAAGTTGACACTTCTATTAAATCACTCTCTGCAAGAACGGCCTTAAGAAGATGTAAATCTATGTTTATTTTTTTCAAGCTAACCATCCTGATAGATTCATAAACTTGAATGACCGAAGGAATGAGGTATAAATTATGGGATCACTTTAACTTGAAATTTACTGCTGACCCCTTAAAGTTGAGTTTGCCAAAAGCATAAGTACTGGTTAACGGTCGCTTCAAATAGAACAGTGCGATCGCCCCTCTGATCATCTTTAGACTAATTAGTGAAATTAGTGAACTGGGTTCGGAGTTCTCGCAGCATTTTACTAGTGCCTTCAGCGATCGCTTTTTGTACCCATTCGGGAATTAGCTCCGCGATCGCCAGATCGGGAAATGTGGGGCTGATTGAGGTTTCGATGTAGCCGTTTTCTTGCAGCACATACATCTTGAGTTGTTGGCTGCGATAGATCCAGACCTCCGGGACGCGCAGCGCTGTGTAAGCATCTAGCGTGGTTTTAGAAGTGACATCAGATTCGATCGCCAGATCTGGGGGCGGATAAGTGGAGATATCCATATCCGTACAGCCTCTCACTTGAGCAGCGTTTTGGATATAAAAACAAGTATCTGGTTCCACCCCTGCGATCTGCGGACGCTTGAGCGTGGTCGAACCAAAATCATCCCAGTCACGCTCTTGGGCATCCAGAATCGCGGTGACAATGTAGCCAATGATCCGATGCGGGCGTTCGTGACTGGCTAAAGGAGACATGATTTCGAGCGTGCCTTGGTAGTAAGCAATCCGAGTGCTGCGCTTTTCAGGCAATTCTGTTAGCAAGGTTTCAAAGTCTTGCCACGACACATTTTGAACACTAATCAGGCTACCGGGAGTCAGTTCAATGGCTCGGATAGGAATTGTGACGGTCATATCGCTGCTTGGACCTCAGCTCACGCTGTTTCAACACTAACCTGGCGCTACTTGGCTAGCGAGACCACTGCTGGAGAATGTAAGCGTAGAAGCGATCGCGATCGACTTGAGTCATCATGCGGATTTTGCGGCCTCCGGGCAAAAGCTTAGTGCGGCCTTGGCTGAGCCCGGTGGTGACGACCGCAGTCTCGATTTCCTGTAGCTCATAGAATTCGGGATGGGCCAGATAGGCCGTGGCGAGGACATCCCAAAAATAGTAATCCTGCGGAATCACTAAGGCGTAGCATTGACCCGCAAAGTCGGAGAGGCGATATTTGCGCTGCTTGGCGAGACGGTGGGCAAATTCTGAGGTGACAGGGACTTGATTGGTGATATCCAGCGAACACAGCACGATCGGGATATTACTTTGCCAAACGCGATCGACAGCGAAGGGGTCCCAATAGGCGTTCCATTCGGCTGAGCCATCTTGACCCGCTTCGAGCGATTTCTCCACATTTCCTGGCACATTCACCGCGCCACCCATCCAGACGATTTCTTTTATCTTGACTTCGATGTCTGGAGCAGTATCGAGGGCGATCGCCACTGTGGTTAATGGCCCTGTCACCAAAAGCGTCACCGGTTCGGCAGCTTCCCGCAGCGATCGCACCATAAACTCCTGCCCTGACTCTGGCAGCAAAGGCGTCTGAATCATTTCTGGTTCATTCAAAATGGGGAGGTGATCCACAATCCACGAGTCTCGCCGATAGAGACGCGGAAAGGGGTTAATCCCTCGAACAGTGCTGGCTGCTACCGGAACTTCCTCACGACCCACCAGATCAATAATTTTGCGCGTAGCACTGACGGCAGGTTGAATATAGCAATCGGCTGGTGTCACCACGACCCCTAGCGGGTGTAAGTGCCCCATCGTCATCAGTAGCAGTGTTGATAGATAATCATCAACACCTCCATCGTGATCCAGCAAAACTAAAGGCTTAGACATCCTGGTTCTCGGTAGATAAACGACTCAACGATCGCTGATTTCTGTTTCGTCGGCATTCTCTTCGTCTTCATCGGCATAAAAGCGATAGAAAACATAGCCATCTTCAAACGGACGATCCTCTAAGACATGGTGAATCACGCCTTGCTCAATCAAGCTTTGCCCCAACTGAATCGCTGACTCACGGGTACAGTTTTGGGTTTGTACCAACCACTCCACCGCTTCGGCTCCTGTAAAGCAGGCGGGGTAAAGATTCATCCGATAGCGACGGTCTTGAATTTTAAGTCCTGCTGGCCCTCGCATGGTTGTGATCAAGGCATCCAGAAAGGTATCTGTCTCTGGGCGAGTGGTGGAGTCGGCAAGCGTGAGTGTGCTCCCAGTCGCTTCAGCAAATCCATCCGTTCCTGGGAAAGCAGAAATCGGGCGATCGCTAGATTTATTTCCATTCGAGGCGGGGCGTTGCAGCTTCCAAGATGGGGGAGTCGGTGGGTGCAAGGATGCTAACCACTGATTGAGTTCCGGCGATCGCACATGAAGGTCGCGTTGGGGAAATGGCACTTCAATGCCGTAGCGGCGCAGAGAAGCTTCAATCCGATAGTAAATGTCGCTTTTCACTCGAAACTGTTTCTTGGGTTCCCCAGTCCAAACCAGTAACTCAAAGTTAAGAGAGTTATCTCCAAAGCTTTGAAACCAAACTTCAGGTTGCGGTTTCACCAACACTTCAGGATGGCTTTTGGCTGCTTCCAACAGGGCTGTCTGTACCTGATCGATGTCTGAACCGTAAGCCACCCCAACTGCTAGCTTCAACCGGGAAACTGGATCACCGTGGCTCCAATTGATCACCTCACTTTCTAGGAAGCGAGAGTTGGGCACAATGATCGTCACTTGGTCGAAGGTGCTAATCTCGGTGCTGCGGGCACCAATCCGCTTCACTGTTCCTAGCAGCTCATTGACTTTAATCAGATCGCCAACTTGGATCGGTCGCTCTAACGTGATGATCAAACCGCTGATGAAGTTGTTGGTAATGTTCTGGACGCCGAAACCAATCCCCACACCGAGGACGCTGGCCAGAATTGCCAAAGAACGGACATCTAAACCCCAAATTTGCAGCAGCACAATCAAGCCTAAAAAGGTCAGGACGTACTGAGTTAAGACAGCCACCAATTCTTGAACTCGCGGCTCGGCTCCCGTTCTGGCCAAGACATAGAAGCGGAATAAGCGAGTTAGGCCACTGACTGCAAACCATAAACCAGTGGTAAATGCCAACAGCAACAGCAGTTGTAGTGCCGAATAGTTGCTCTCCCCTAGGCTGACAACGGGCACTGTCACGAAGTGGAATAGCTGATACCGCCAACTCCGAGCCTGCGGAAATAAATCGGTGACGTACCAACTGACGGCAGCCCATAAACCAGCTTGCAAACCGAGTAGTCCTAAATGCAGTAGAAGCCGACTCGGTTGCTCCCAAAGGTGTAGCAGGGAAGCGGGATGCCCTAAGTAGCGAGAGATTTGGCGAGTCAGTAAGCGCTCCACTAGCCACAAAAGCAGATGAGTGGCGATCGCCCCTAACAACACTACCGAACTAAACACCAACGCCTGCTGAAAATAAGCAAGGCTGCGCTCCAGTTGTCCTTGCCGCAATGCTGACTGAATCAAACGACTCCAAAAGCGACCCTGACTCGCTGGATTAGTGCCTTGGAGCACATCTCGCTCGGTGACGGTGAGCAAGGCGCGATCGCTGGACTGACTGCGAATAATTGTTTGTTGATTTTCCTCAGCTACCTCAATGGCAGTTGGTTCTGAAGAGCGTACCTCTTGCTCTAGGGCTGCATTGACGATCGCGGCCCGTTCTGTAGCCGTAAAATTACCAAAATTGCCGACCTGAAACAGTACTCGACCATCCAGCACCACGGGAGCTTGAGCGGCCCGGTTATTAGGGCTAGTTTGGGCTAATCCTGGGCTGGGTGTGAATGTGAGCCAAAGAGTGAGCCAAGTGAGCAACCCTAACCAGAACCAACCCCAACGCCGTTGAACTCGCAAGCTTGAGGGATGCGATCGCAGGCGGCAGAACGCTGGTTTAGAAGCCGTCATCGCAGAATCCTCAAGAGTTAGGAGCAGAAGTTGGAGTCGGAGTGTCTGGAATCTGGGGCCGCGATCGCTCCAGCAAAGTGCCGACCAAGCCCCAAGCACCCACCCCCATCAACAACAGCACAATGCCACCAATTAGCCAAATTACCACTGTGTTTTTGTGCAAAGCGCTCGGCTGTTGGTCAAAATGAGTGCGTTCTCGGTTTAAGGCTGTGGCATTGGGATCGCCTTCTCCCATGACCGTGGCAATAATTTTGTAAGGCCCAATACGAATGGTATCTTTGCTAGAAAACGGATGACTTCCGGGACGAATGGCCCGACCATTGAGAAAAGTACCGTTGGCGCTGCGATCGGTGATATAAAGCTGAGAGTTCGCGACTGTGATCAGGGTGTGGAAGCGCGAAACTTCTTTATGGGCTAGCTCTAAGCGCGAGACTGATTTTTCTCCTAGTGTCTCTGGCATTTGGTCACTTTCTCGGCCAATGGCGATCGGAGCTTTGAGTAAGGGTTGCTGCACCTCTCCGGTTGCTGTGTCTTCCCAAACTAGTTGTACATACACAGACTCATCACTAGACATGGCACGTCTTCTAGCCGCTATTTCTGACTACATCACCCCATTAGATTTGTGGGGTTGATTTGCTCGAGCAAAGCCTACCCAAATCAACCAAGCTAAAGGGTGGAATACTACTTTATTACCGTCGGTATCATAAACCATCAAGCTTGAAATGCCCATTTCACCTGAGCAGCAATGAGCCGCGATCGTGGGCAAAATCACATAAGTACATTTGACTGAATTGAAACTTTTTTTGTAGAAAACTTTCAATTTACATGGCGGCAGGTTAGTAGCAACGACTCTGAGGTACAGGGCACAGCATGGGCTTAAATCTTTTACGGTTACTGCAATCACCCAACCCTGACAAACCTGTAGGGGGACGTTATAAAGTCCTGAGCAAGTTGGGCGCAGGTGGGTTTGGTCAGACATTTCTAGCAGAGGATATGCATTTACCTGACCATCCTCACTGTGTGGTGAAGCAGCTAAAACCTCAAGTCACGGATGCTAGTAGCCTGCAAACTGCCAGACGCTTATTTGATACTGAAGCGAAAGTACTGTATCAACTCGGTAGCCATGACCAGATTCCTCGCCTCATGGCCCACTTCGAGGAAGACCAAGAGTTTTACTTGGTGCAAGAATTTGTGGATGGGGCTGCTCTCTCAGAGGAACTAGTCACCGGGCAGCCTTGGCCAGAAGCGCGAGTGGTGGCACTGTTGCAAGATATTTTGCAAGCTCTGGCCTTTGTCCATGATCAGCATGTGATTCACCGCGACATCAAGCCGCCTAACCTGATGCGTCGCCGCCTAGACGGCAGAATTGTGCTGATCGATTTTGGTGCCGTAAAACAGGTGAGTACTCAGATCGTCACTGCGAAGTCTGGGCATACGAATTTAACTATTTCGATTGGCACTCAGGGTTACATGCCCAATGAGCAATTGGGTGGCAATCCTCGCTTCAGCAGTGATCTTTATGCCGTCGGGATGATCGGCATTCAAGCGCTCACAGGCGTTCACCCCCGACACCTCAACGAGGACGTTAAAACGGGAGAAATTCAATGGCGCGATGCCCTAGGCAGGTCGCAAGGCAACCAACGTGCTGCTCAGGCGACGCCTGAATTAGCAGATTTCCTCGATCGCATGGTGCGTTACGACTTCCGCGCCCGCTACACCACCGCTGGGGATGCCTTGGCCGCGTTACAAGCTTTACCCGCTGAATTATTAGCCGCGATCGCTGTCTCTGCCCCCTGCCCTAACCCCATCGCTCCCGATACAGAAGACACCCCAGGAGACACAACAGATGTAGATACAGTTGCCCTTCCAGAACCAACCCCTCCTGCTAACACCGTCACAGCTCCCACTTTGGCTGTAGGGGTTTCACCTGCTACCTTGCCAGAAACGCAACCCTCTCCCCCAGTCAGAAGTTCTATCCCCACGGCTGTTTTACCCAGTGCCACCCGACTTCAAGGCGTAAAGCCAGCGGTAATTGTGGCCGCTTTAGTGGCGATCGCAGCGACCTTCCTGCTTGCCAAAGCTTTATTCACGCCTAAACCTGCGCCTCAAACCACTTCTACTCCAACCACTTCTACTCCAACCACTACCGCTTCTACTCCAGCTACAACTGCCCAACCTACGACCTCCTCTCCTGCTGCCACTCCTGCTCCTGCCCCAAGCGCCTCTCCTGCTTCAGCGACTGCGCCTATACCCACCCCCGCTGTCCCTAACCCCAACCCTAGCCCCAGCTCCACCCCTGCCCAGCCTCCCATTGCGCCGCTCTTGGCTCAAGCCGATGGTTTACGTACCGCTAATCAGCCAGAGAAAGCTTTAGCTCTGTATGACCAAGCGATCGCCCAATCACCCGCCAATGCCACGGCTCAATGGGGCCGCTGCTACAACTTGAATCAATTGCAGCGTCCTGGAGAAGCGATTACTGCTTGCGATCAAGCCTTGGCGAGTAACCCTAAATATCCAGAAGCGTTGTGGAGTAAAGGCTATGCGCTAGACCAACTCAAGCGCCACTCGGAAGCGATCGCCCTGTATGACCAAGCGATCGCCCTAAAGCCTAATTTTGCGGAAGTTTGGAGTAACAAAGGATCATCGCTACTGCTCCTCGATCGTCCCGCTGAAGCGGTAGCTGCCTATGACAAAGCGACTGCCTTAAAACCTGACTTGGCCGAAGCTTGGAATAATCGCGGTGTTGCCCTGTGGAGCCTACAGCAATTCGATGAAGCTGTAACATCCATCGACAAAGCAATTCAAATTAAGCCAGATTATCCAGACGCGATCCAAGTGCGGCAGAAAATGCGGCAAAAGTTAGGCCGTTAGGTAAACAAAAACTCCTTTTCTCCGTACCATTTGTTGATACAAATCGTTGAGGGATTCGTTATTCTGGTCAGGACTGGCCTGAATCGTAGGCTAAATAGTTAAATCTATCTAAAATATTCGTTTGGTTACTTTTAATACCTGTTTTATTAGATACCATCTAATTCATGCGTACTAGTACAGAAATTTCCACAGAAATCGAGGAGAAATTTGGATTTTTTCCACCTTTTTTCTCGCCTGCATTAGCCACTCCAGCAATTCTAGAGAACCTTTGGCAGCAAACTATTGCAGCCTACATCGAAAATCCTTTACCGCCTTTATTTAAAGAAAAACTTTCAGGTTATCTTTCCCGCTTCTGCCCGGTTCCTTATTGCCTTATTTGCCACAGTTGCTCGCTTTATCAATTGGGTATGCAAGCGCAAGAGATTCTGGCTTTTCTAGAACTCGCTCCACCAAATTCTCAAGAGATTAATATCCATCTAGATCGGCTGAGTGCTGAAGCAGATGTTGTCCGAATACTATCCCAGCTAAACGCAGCTCTAGATGAGAGTTTGCTGTGCTGTGCTATCTTTATTGCCCTACAGACAGACCAAGCTGAAGTCTGCCGACAGGAATTGCGCCAGCTTTTGGGTGATGAGAACTACCACTATCTCGTCACCTTCATTGCTTATGTCAAAACCTCGCATGAATGGATGAAAGCACATCCTGAAGTATCTTATGAAGCGGATCAGCGGTTTCAAAACAATTTCAGTGATTTAGTAGAGCACGAGCCTCGACTAGTTAACTTCTTTAATACTTATTGGCAACGATCGCAGCAAGAGTCGCTAGGATGGCCTCGCACACCGGAGATCCAAATCACAAATGAGGGTGGAGAAGCTGCGGCGATCGCTAACCTCAACTTTGCCCAAGCAATCAACTCCGCCTCCGATGGCATCTTGTTGAGCGATCCGAACCAGGATAACAATCCGATTATTTACGCCAACCCTGCCTTTTCTCGAATCACAGGTTACTCAGTCGCAGAGGTTTTGGCGCGTAACTGTCGGTTTTTGCAAGGTGCTGCCACTGATCCTAAGGCTGTGACCCAGATTCGGGAGGCGATCGCTCAACGGCGAGAAATTCAGACCACGATCCTGAACTACCGCAAAGATGGTCAGTCCTTTTGGAATCAACTGAGGATTTCTCCAGTTTGCTCCAAGAGCGGGGAGCTACTATATTTTGTGGGCTTACAAGCAGACATCACCGAGCGAGAGCAAACAGAGGAGCAAATCCGCGAGCAAGCCCTGCTCTTTAACCATTCTCAAGATGCCATTCTGGTTTTGGATTTAGAAAACCGCATCCTATTTTGGAATAGCGGTGCAGCTCGCTTGTTTGGGTGGGCCGCTCATGAAGCGATCGGGCGCTACCTAGATGAATTGCTGTTTGACGAGCTGTGTCCAACTCTGCAAGCCGCTCAAAGATCTGTAAACGAACAGGGTGAGTGGCAAGGCGAACTTCAACAACGCACGAAAGACGGCAGACAAGTAACGGTAGAGAGCCGCTGGTCTTTAATTCGACAAAGCAATGTCCCTAAATCGATCTTGATCGTCAACACCGACATCACCCAAAGAAAACAAGCCGAGAATCAGCGCTTACGAACTCAGCGACTAGAAGGCATTAGCACCGTAGCAAGTGGATTGGCGCATGACCTCAACAACGCACTCTCACCCATCCTGATGGCGATTCCTTTGCTCTCCCAAAAGCTCCAAGACGAGCAAAGCCAGCAACTGTTAGGGATGCTAGAAAGAAACGCGCAACGCAGTGCTAGTCTGCTGAAACAGGTACTAGATTTTGTCCGAGGCATTGAAGGCGAAAAGCAAACCATAGATGTCAATCAACTCATCTTGGGCGTTGAGCAAACCCTGAAACAGCGATTTCCTCAGAACATCCTCGTTCGCACTTCGCTCAGCGCTCCAGACTTGTGGACGATATCGGGAGATGCGAACCAACTGCATCAAGCCCTGATGCATCTCTGTGACAATGCGCGCGATGCCATGCCCAACGGCGGTATTCTGCGGATTTCTGCCGAAAATCTTTGGATTGATGCGAGTAATCTGCGGGCTCATGCGATCGCTGAAATGGGTTCCTATATCCTGATCACCGTTTCTGACACAGGTTTTGGTGTCCCCGCCGAAAATCTCAACCGCATTTTTGAACCTTTCTTTACCACCAAAGCTTTTGGGCAAGGGACAGGCTTAGGGTTGTCACGGGCTGTAGGCATTATCAAAGGTCACGAGGGAGACGTTGATGTGTTTAGTGTCGTAGGTAAGGGCACCCAACTCAAGGTGTATCTACCTGCAATTCCCCGTTCTATTCCTAGCAGCCACCAGCCCGGATCGACGGCTGAGGGCAGCTTAATTCTGGTGATCGATGGCAACCAGCCTGCCCGTGAGCTGGCTCAAACAACGTTAGAAGGCTGTGGCTATCAAGTTTTGACCGCCAGTGATGGCATTGAGGCGATCGCGCTTTACGCTCATCACTGGTCAGAGATTTGCCTGGTGATTTTGGATATGGCAGTTCCAGAACTTGATGCACCCACAGTGATTCAGGCGTTGCACAAAATCAACCCGCAAGTTGGGGTTGTTGTCACGACTAACCAGTCCCTCACCGATCCAGTGAGTGCTGAGCTGGGCGGCAATATTAAAGCAGTTCTCAATCAGCCCTACACCCGCGAGGAACTGACGGACACGTTACAAGCAATTTTTGGCTAAGTTCCTTCTGCTCTAAGTTTGGGTGCTTGCTTTAGATTCCCCAAATTGAACAAGAAGGGGACACTATTGCCTTGATCTCCCATGACTAATACTTCAGGCATTTGAGACCCACCCTGTCGCCAAGCCTCGATCGCTTCTTTTTGCAGGACGAGTTGACCTCCTTCCGCTTTCAGGGTTTCGGCTAGCAGTCGTTGAGCTTCGGCTCGGCCTCGTGCTCGGTTGATGTCTGCTTGGGCTTCCTGTTCTGCTTCTTGCGCCACATACACAGCTCTCTGTGCCCGTTGTTCTGCGATTTGCTTTTCTTCTACGGCTCTAGCAAACTCTGGCGAGAAAGTGAGATCTACCACGCTCGTATCGATAACCACGATGCCATACTTTTCCAAACGCTGGCTCAGCGCTGCATCAAAGTCTTCTTTGAGGTCGTTGCGTTTGGTAATAGCTTCTTCGACGGTTCTTCTCGCTGCTGCAATTTTGAAAGATTCTTGCGTTTGGGGGGCAATGATTTTGGAGACAATGTTGGCTAAGGTGCCTTGCTTCCGCCGAATCTCGACTACTTCAGCCGGATCAATGCGGAAGTTGATGGCAAAGCGTGCCGACAAGTCTTGCAGATCGCGCGTGGAGCTTTGGGCTGGCACTTCAAATTTCTGCACGGTCAAATCGTAGATTGCCACCTGAGAAACGAGCGGCGGCTTAAAGTGCAACCCTTCTGCGAGGACGCCATCTCTGGCCTTACCCAAGATGCTGAGTACCCCTGCTTCACCAGGATTGATCACAATAAAAGAATTGAAACCCACTAAGACTAAAACGGAAGCGATCACCCCTAGCACGAGTGATTGCCAGGTCTGAAGATATTGGCTTTTCAAAGCTGTATTGGCTATTCGTAGCCTTGAGTGCGATCGCCCCTATTATAGTGAGCCTGAGAAAATCCCGTCGGTCACAGGCTCTCGTGACGCAGCTTGGGATTGAGGATGGTAATGGGATGCTATAGAGGTTTACGTTCTTGGGCCAGCAAATCTCGTTTACGTGCCAAGCCCCAACGAAACCCACCCAACGAACCATCACTCCGCAGCACTCGATGGCAAGGCACCACCAAAGCGACTGGGTTAGTCGCACAAGCCCGCGCTACTGCCCGTACCGCTTGCGGCTGTCCCATCATTGCAGCCACCTGTGAGTAGGAGCGGGTGTCACCATATTCGATAGAGCGCAAGATTTGCCAAACGCGCCACTGAAACGCCGTCCCTGGTACATCCAAGGGTAAGTCTAACTGAGGCTCCTGCCCTGCCAAGAATCCCAAAAGCGATTCAGTCCAAGTTTGCAGGTGTGAATCATCGAGTTGCATCTCACCTGCTGGAAACTCCTGACGCAAGGCGGCTTCGAGCGTTACTGTTGCATCGCCTAATGTAACGGAACAAAGACCTGTTGGAGTCGCCGCTACTAACAAGAAGCCTAGCGAGCAAGGAACAATACTGAAGCGGATTTGTGCGCCTTTACCACCACGCCGATAAGTCGCTGGAGTCATGCCCAATGGTGAAGTTGCCTGTGTGTAGTCTAAGGTGGGCTGTAAAGCATGATCTAAAAGTTGCGATCGCATGTTGCATGAATAAAGTGTGAGCATTCTGAATGTATCGCTATCAATCACCTAGCGATCGCCCTTAATTATAATTCTCTTCAAAAAATCAACAGCTAACCTCAACTAGCGTCATTGCAGCGCTAAGTGAAGCTGCTCTAGACTTAAGGAGCCACTTTTACTATGGGGTTCACAACCACCATGAGCTATCGCGATATCATTACGATCGAGCCAGATAAGCGAGGTGGCAAGCCCTGTATTCGACGTATGAGAATTACTGTGTACGATGTTCTGGGATGGTTAGCGGCTGGAATGTCTCATGCTGAGATTCTAGAGGACTTTCCTGAACTCACAGAAGCAGATATTCGAGCCTGTCTAGAATTTGCGGCTGATCGTGAGCATCGTTTAGTGGCTTCTGTAGGTGCTGCTTGAAGCTACTGTTTGACCAAAATTTAAGTCGTAAGTTAGTCGCTCGGTTAGCCAGTATTTTTCCTGATTCCAGTCATGTTCAATTTCATGATTTAGCAGAAAAGACTGATACTGAAGTATGGGAATTTGCCAAAGCAAATGATTTTTGTATTGTCACTCAGGATGCAGATTTCGCGGAAAGAAGCCGTTTATATGGCGCACCACCTAAGGTGGTATGGCTACGCTGTGGCAATGCACCAACTATTGAAGTCGAAGGTCTAATTCGTTCTGGAACAGAAGCCATCCAAGAGCTTTTAGACAACCCTGATTTACACTCTTTAGAGTTGTACTAAAGCAGCTCTACTCCCAGGAGCAGTGATCGCTCTCTACAACTTAGCGATCGCACGCTGGCAAATCATAAAAAACTACTGCTCTCACTCTCTACAATCCAGCGATCTCATCTCATCAATTGATTTCCGGTTAAGTCCCCACCGAAGACTTGCAGCGCTTTTTTGTGCCGAGGTTATTAAGTATCCCGTGTTGAATGCGAGAAGCAAAGCGCGATGCTAAACATATGCTGAAAATGATGAAGCAAACACTCCATTTTATATGTCATCATAAAATGCCATTTTCAATCTCGTCTAAATAGACAAATGTGGGCGCTTTGACCCCAGCTTGCTTGCGGATTTCTACCAATCGCTCGGACTCGAAGAAGTTCTTTGCATTTTGCAGTGAATTCCAGTGTGAAAAATGCACAATGTTGTTTTCGTTGTTTTCAAACCTGAGTAATTGATAACTAAGTTCTCCAGCTTCTTTCCGGATTTGTGCTGCATTATCGAAAACTGTTTTCCATGCGGCGTAATCTTCAACTTCGTGAATAATGAGGACGTATTGCATATTTTCCTTTTGGCAATCATTTTACAAGTATTTTGGTAACTCTTCGCTTCCCTCAAGCTGCGCGCCACAACACAACTATTCAGGCCATCGCCCTCTACAACTCAGCGATCGCACCTGGGACAATCTATCAAAAACTCCTGCGATCGCCTTCTACAATTCCATAGCGAGCGATCGTATTTGCATCTAAAAACCTATAATTCTAAAAACCTCTGGGTTATGTTTGCGCCAAATTTCGCGCTCAAGACTCTCTTCAACGTCGCATGAGTGCTCATTGTGTTTACCAACTTTGAACCACTCCTCAACCGTATCTAACATAGATGTGAATGAGTCATAGTAAGGGTCGAGAGCACCTTTTCCTGTACAAATGATGGGAAGCTCTATGTTTGGGCACATCCTCTGTCCTGGATAGCTCAAGTACAAGTTAAAACCAGTGAATGCAGCGAATGGGAACATCTTTTCAGGCTCCAATCCAATTTCTTCGTTATCGCCTTCACTCCAAAACACTTCCATCATTAACTCATACTGAGCAATCGAGTTCTCAAGGCTTAACCAAGCCATATCTCTGAACATTAAAAAGTCTTCATCTTTAGTTCCGTTACGCCACGTGTATAACTCCATAAACTCTTCTGGAAAATAGAATGGATATTGCGAAATCTTTTCCTGAAGATACTGACGGCTTAAACCAGGTAAGAAATATTGCTCAACAGGCTGTCCAATTTTTCTGCGAAAATCTATAAGAGTTTGGAAACGAGTTATCAGATTATTCATAAAAACTCACTATTTATAGAACAAAATTGTCTGCTTACCAACGCTTTTAGTGATTTCCACGTATTATCTTCGTTTTAATTGTTTAGGTTCAAAGATTCGATATTTTTTAGTGCTTTAATATTTGTGGATTAGCCTAAGATTCTTCAGTGAATGATTGAGTGAGTGAAAATTGCTAATCTATGGAAATACCTAGAGATTAAACTGTAGCGCTAAAGAGAAAACCCCCGATCGCGTGACCAGGGGTTTTGTTTTCTAGTTGTGCAACTTTAGGGAATTAAGACAGCCATTCGGGAACGGCTTCTTCCTTGGTGTTGGTATTGCGAGATGGGGTTTCGCGAGTGAGCTTCATGTGAACCGATCGCGTTTGTTCGCCATCTGACGCTACCGCCATGATGGGGTAGTCGATCAAGCCATCTTGGAACGACATCTGGAAGCGGAACGTGCCATCGGGGTTGAGCTTGATGGGGCGACCGCCGATCGTTACTGTGGCATCGGGTTCAGTGGCACCGTAGACGATGAGTTCTGCATCCGCCACCAACCAGAACTGGCGAGGCCGAATTGGAGGGGCGGAAGCAAAACCAGCTCCAGACATGCCCACACCAGACATATTCAGGCCAGAAGCCGTAGGAAGCGCCCACATACCCACACCAGACGGGAAGACATAAGAGCTAACTGCTTGCTCATGTACAGGCACTTGCTGCATCGAGCCGTAGAGCGAACCCGCGACCCGCTGAGCCTCTGTCGTTTGCGCCATGCCGAAGATAGCATCGTAGATGGGGTTGCCAGCAGCATCGATAGGGGCACCTGCACCGTAACCAGTTGTAGCCGCAGCAGCCCGCTTAGCAGGGGGAATCAGCTCTAGGAAGGTCTTATCGCGCAGATCTTCTTCCCAAGCTAGGGTGATGAATTGATCTTCAATCCAGTCGGAGGGATAAACTGGGGGCACCCGTACTGGGGCAGAACGAGCTAGCACCAACCAGCGACCATCCGCACAGCGATAACCAATGTCTACTACATAGTCGCGATCGCTCACGGGAATCGGCAAATACCACTCCCGCGCCAACTCATCGCTAGGATACTCTTGAATGCTGTGAGGGCTTTGGTATTCCAAGCTGATGTCTGTCACATCATAGAGACGCAGAGCTAGCTGTTGACCACCTTGACGGCGCAAGTCTTCCTTATGCTCATTGGGGATATCCCAGTAGGTGTAAGCCCATTGGGGATCGCGAGGCATCAGCACAACGCGGCTCTCTCCATACCCTTCAGGGAGATCTGCCAATCCTTCGTCAACGGCAGCCAGTGAACCTCCTGTACGGTCCTCTTGACCTACGTCAAACTTTGCTGCTTCCACTTCTTCTTGTGCCTCCAACGTGCGAGATGGACTGAGAGAAAACTTGGTACGTTGTACTTCTTGAATCGCTGCTAGCAGTTGATCTTTGCGCATGCGACTGTAGCGAGAAATGTTGCATTCGCTAGCCACTTTACGCAGCTGCCGCAGGGTCATCTCTTCTAAAGGTGGACGTTCCTTAGCCATGGGTTATGGTCTCCAAATAGTTTCGACGGCAAGTAGATCACTAAATAAACTGACGCATGAACGAGTGATGCATGCCTGCTCGTGGAATCTGCACAATCGTTGCCTTTCGACCTGTAGTCCCCCTTGATTTCAAACTCTGACTAACCGAGTGAGGTAGTGCTCTAGCCAACGGCTTAAAAGACTACGCTCGAAAGCAGATTATGAGTTAAAAGCCTCTCAATACCTTGTGCGAATTCCTGAGCCACCCAGCTATTGATCCGCGATCGCGAGGAAGTATCTATAAACTGATCCCCGTTTTACTTCTGCAATCCTTGTGGGCTTGAGAGAGTAATCAGCAAATCAGAATTAATTTGGGATCGCCGGGATCGTTGGGTTACTCATATGTTGCAAAAAAGCTTTGTTAGGGTCAAGGGGTAAAAACGGTGATTTTGAGCATTTCTACGCATTTACAAGGCGATCGGGGATCATATGTCATGAATTCATGACATAAATAAACAGCTGGGGATCAAGTATCCATCGCCTTTAGCGATCGCAACCGTAGCAGGCTCAGCAAAAATTAAGAAACCATGACAATTTAGCTCCCAGGCTTATAGTGGGAATTTCGCCACCTTCCTGTAAGCTTTTGGGCAGTAGAGATTGCACGATGCAAGAGTGACTTTGCAACCTTTTGGTCTGCTGCCAACGTCATTGATCGCAGCTCCCCACCTCGTTCTATCGAACAGCTTTTTAGCCTTAGGTTGTAGTCTGAGCAGACCGTTACAACGGCTTAGTGGTGTTTTCTGTCCCTTTCCCCAGTTCTAAAGCAATGGATTCTAGTTCCAGTTCTCCTAAGGTTGCTTCTCCATCTCCTGATCCCGCCCAGCCACCATTCCCTGAAAGCACAGAAGCCGACATGACCGCAGCAAAACAAAGCCAACTGATCAGTAAGGTGTTGTCGCCCGCAGTACGGCTATGGTTGCGATCGCAGGTGGAGCAAGTTGAAGAATTGCAAGTCAAAATTGAAGGGGGCGATCGCCGCATCCTAACGGGACAGATTCAAAGAGTGGGGATCACGGCACACAAAGCGATCTACCAAGGGCTGCATCTCAGCCACTTGCAACTGGTGGGAGAAAATATTCGGATTAACCTGGGCCAAGTTCTGCGGGGTAAACCACTGAATTTGCTAGAACCGATCCCCGTTACAGGCAGCTTAGTGCTAGAAGAAGCTGATCTGAATGCTTCGCTGTCAGCCCCCTTACTTGCAACCGCTTTAGCCGAATTCCTAGCAACTCTGCTGAAATCAGAAATCCAAGCCGTTTTAGATGCACCGCTCCCTGGTCACCAAGCCATCAACTTGCAAAACTCCCAAATTATTATCGCTGCGGGCCAACTGACCTTGAGTGCCAGTCTAATAGCCGTCAGCGGAGCCGTGACTCCGATCGTGATTCGCACTGGGTTGCAGCTAAAAAACGGCCATACCTTACAGCTCGATCGCCCCCAATGGCTCACTCATCTACAAGCCAAGCGAGGTTTACCTTTAGGCGATCTAGACGGCTTTGAAGTGGATCTAGGGTCAGAAGTTGATCTCGAAGAGTTATCCCTAGAAAACAGCACCCTAATTTGTCGCGGTCGCATTATGGTGACGCCAGCATAGCAAGCAAAAAAGAATAATGCAAAGCATTATTCTTTTTTCAAGTCTGGGGCAAAAGCGGCAACAACAAAGTCACAAAATAGTAGACCAGTGGTGCGGTAAACACATAACTGTCAGCGCGATCGAGAATACCGCCATGTCCAGGAATTAGCTGCCCGGAATCTTTGACGCCAGCATCTCGCTTCATCATTGATTCGGTGAGGTCGCCTAACAAGCTGGCAATCCCGATCAGCAAGCCTAAGGCGAAACCTGTTAGGGGCCACCCGGACCAATCTAGCCACCAGGAGCCAGTCATAGCGACAGCAATGCTACCAAACACCCCAAAAGCGGCACCTTCTACAGTTTTCTTGGGACTGATGTCTGAGAGGCGAGTGCGGCCAAAGAATTTCCCGAAGGTGTAAGCGCCAATGTCAGCGGCCCAGATGCAGCAAAATGCCAGGAGAGTGACCACTAAGCCTTGGGGTAGTGCTTGCAAACTAGTCCAGTTATCGGGCCAGTAGCCCCAGAGTGGCAGGTTGCTGTGCTCGACGGTGCCTAGCGATCGCAACCTTACCCAGTAACTCGGTAAATAACCGCCATAGAACAAGCCCATAATCGAGGCGGAAATATCGGCGATCGTGGCAAATTTAGGCTGAAACAGCAGATAGAAACAAATAAACGTACCCGCCACTGGAAACACAGCTTCTGCTAAATCGGGAGCCATTGTGGAGAGCACCAACAAGGCTTGGCTGACTACCAGGGTTGTCTTAGCCGCAGGAGCAATCCCTTTGGCGCGAACTAGCTGAAAGTATTCTAGTTGACCTAGATAAATGATCACACCGAAAGCCAGGGTGAAGTACCAGCCCCCTACTACAGTCAGGGCTAGGGCCAGGGCGATCGCAATAATTCCACTAAAAATCCGAGACCAAGGCATAGGATCGATGTCTTACATGAATTGTTCACCCCTCAATTCCTCCAGTATGGAACTTTTGTCAGGGCACTGAGGAATTGATGGATACACTCCAATCTGGCCTCAGTCTAGGCTTGAGCCGAATCATAAGGTTAGCTGAAGGTTAAGAATTACTTTGGCACACTTTAAGCAATTCGGCGAAAGTTCAAGCTCACTCTAGCTTCTCACCGCTAAGGACAAAAATTGGGTCAACTGAGGCAAAGGTTTGATTCATCCCTCGCTTTTCTAAGCGGTTCATTGCCGATTGCACCACTTCGATATTGCGAACCTGCAATTCCGAAAAGCTTTCAGAAGCTGCATACAACCCTTCCAAACTGGAAGCCGTCACCACAATCCGCCCCTGCAACGCCAGATGAGACCACACAGCTTTGAGGATCGCTTTGACCGAGCGGCCTCCTTCAAGGCAAACGCGATTGGGCTGACGTTGGATAGTTTTGAGGCACTCAGGCGCACTCCCTTCGATAATTTCCACATTGTTGACCCCGAAGCGATCGCAGTTTCGTCGAATCAAACTGACAACATCTTCATCTCGCTCGATCGCCACAATATGCCCTTGGGGACAGAGCAGCCCTGCCTCTACCGGAATCGTACCTGTGCCCGCCCCAACATCCCATAATACCGAATCGGCTTTGAGACGCAGATGCGACACCAGCAACAACCGCACCTCCCGTTGGCTCATCGGAATCCCTGGCAGTCGCTCGAACAGATCGTCAGGAATGCCAGGAGTCACATAGGGCCAGAGGGGAGAAGACATGGCGTTAAAGGATGAAGGATG
>JAHHIL010000029.1 GCA_019358975.1 Trichocoleus desertorum ATA4-8-CV12 | reverse complement strand
GCTCCAGATACTGCCGTTCTATTTCAGTGAGACACACAACGTATTTCTTGGGCATTGCCTGGGTAACTCGATCAACTAGCTCTATCTTACCCCAGAAGCCTGTCAAGCTTTTATTGACTGACCACTACCCTTTAAGGCATCTAGATCGAAGCGGAAGTAAGCGTTGCCGAATTGCAGCCAGATATTGTACTCAGGCGCATTGGGAGCTACGACCCAGCCGACACAAGAAGCATAGGTTTTCTGCAAAGGTGCGCCATAGATCACCACACGATCGCGCACATCCATAAACTTCGCCGGGGCTGAGGCGATCGCCGACATATTCATGATCACCGTATTTTCGGCTCCGCCTTCGTAGTAACGCGAGGCTGTCCAGAGGCGAATGGTAGAGGGACAGTTACCCAAAGACCGATGTACTGGCAAGGTGGTGTTAGGTGGCCCAGAGAGAATTTCTGGCACCTTGACGGGGGTCGTTTGGGCAGCAGGAACAGATGGGGTGCTGGATGGAATGGTAGGTTGAGCGATCGCGGGGGCAGCAGTGGATAGAAGCGCTAACAGGAACCCTAGCATGGTTGAAGTGAACCAAAAGTTTTGCATACACCAAAGTAGGGGGAAGGGCTGTGCATGACTCCAAGCTCTACCTCCCCCATTTCTTAAGCGGTGCGGTATGCCACTCTTTGAGCTGTCTACCCTTGACTAAGCTGCTGTCAGTTCGGCGTAACCTTGCAGGTTCTCTGGTTCAAATTGGCGTAGGACATGAGTGGCTTGGTGAGTTAGTTCTTCCGACCCCTTCACCACCACCAAGTATTTCCCAGCGTTGAGCCGATTGCGGTAGGGTAGCGCATCTCCACTTCCCACAGATAAACCTACGCCACCGCCAACGAAGAAAGCACCCAAAGCACCGGAAGCAGCCCCCAGTAACCCACCAATGATGTGGTTGCCCAATGCAGCGATCGGCAAGATGGCAATTCCGGTTAAATAGTTGAAGGCGTAACCCGCAACAAAGCCAAAAGGAATTAACCAAACAGCTAATCGCGTCGCTCCCTTTTTCGCCTGAGAGTTAGGGTCAATCAAGCCATATTCATCAGCACTTTTGTAACCTCTACCTAGAATATCTACCTGGTTTAGAGGTAAGCCTGATTTCTCTAAGGCTGTATAAGCTGCCTCTGCCTGGTTCCGATCTGGTAAAACCGCCACTAGATAATTCATAAAATCTCTTGCTTTCTCGCGCATCCTTTACCTTGAATGGTAGGCAGGGCAGTAGAACCTACTTCAGTCTGCGGGGAGAAATGGTTCAAACTTGGCTAACGATTGGGTGTAATGGTCACAACTTGAGTGTCAGGCGCGATCGCCACCTTAGCCAAACCAAACTGCTCAATTACCCAGGCGTTAGTCTTCAGGTGCAAGCTCACCTCTGCGACTCGATATTGGCTTGGTTCCGCCGCTAGAGCCGCAGGCAACAACAACTGATCCGCCAAATGCACATCGATCGGTGCCCCTGTCGCCTGAAACGCTAGAAACTCCTGTACGGCCATTTCTGCGACTTTTTCTGCCGCCAAACCCACTTTGCCAATTCCACTAAACCCGGCGCGGCTGTACTGATATTCTGCCGTGAGAAACATCCCCGCCCCAGGAGCAATGCCTCGCGCCCGTCGGGGTTGCACATCGGCTCGCAATTGAGCTTGCTGCAAGAGGTTATAAGCTCGGCTCGCCATCCGCTGCGGGATATGTGCGGGCAACTCTGTCACTACAGCCAACCCCTGCACCTGCTTCAGTTTTCCTCGCTCTAATACTTCCATGCCTTGTAGTGGCGTTTGGCTCTCCGTAATTTCTAGAGCTACCTCGCCGTTTCCCTGAGGATACCAACCCCAAGCTTGCAGTTGCATCTCCGCTTGCACCCCCATCTGCTGCACCATTGGCAAGTAGACTTGTTCGATGTAGGTGGCAGGAGGACTCCAAGGAACATGAGTGCCGCCTCGAAGCGTAACGTGGGAGTTGCCGGAACTGAGCGCCAAAGGCAGCAGAATCGTTTGCAAAATCAACATAATGGCTCCAGCCGAGCCTGCGCGAGTGGTTTCTGCTACGTCAAATTTGTACTGACCTGGTTGTGGCGAAATGGTGGGCTTAAATTCTAGCGTCGTGGAGCCAACTGCATCTCCTGTCAGCTCGGCTCGACATATCTTGGCTGCGGCTCGAACAGCGGTGAGGTGTTGAATCGCTAATCCTGGTTTCTTGCGCCCCGCACGGATGCGATCGATCCGGATTGGTTGCCCTGTGATTGCCGCCAAACTCAAGCTGGTGCGGAGGATTTGGCCGCCTCCCTCACCGTAGGAACCATCAATTTTCAACATAGCTCCACCCCACAGTTTCTCTCTTCTCTCTTAGGTTTACCGCTCTCTTAGGTTTACTGCACTATGCCTGTCGGCCACTCTCTCCTTTGACTACTGCTGCGGTAATCAGGTGAGCAATGCTTGATCCACTCCCACGGCTAAAGCGCGTGGGATTCGGGACTCAGGCAAAGATTGCAGGCTGAGCCTGACTGACATCTCCTAATCCCCAGGTTGAGATCCCAACCTGTTTGATATTCACAGCGGCGTTGCTATCTCGCTCATTCACTGACTGACAAGAGGGGCAGCGCCATTGTCTGGTTGATAGCTCCAGGGATTCCAAAACGTGCCCACATTTTGAGCAAGCCTTAGAACTGGGGAACCAACGATCAATGTAGGCGACGTGCTTACCCTTTTTAGTGGCGACCCATTCGAGAATTTGCAGAAATTCACGGAACCCTAAATCACTCACCTTTCGACCCCAGAGACGCTGCATTCCCTTCAGGTTCAGTGTCTCGAAGTACAGCACATCGAATTGTTCAGTCAGCTTGTGTGCCAACTTCCAGAACCAGTCCCGTCTGCGATTGGCAATGTCCTCATGCTTGCGAACGAGGTTCAACCGAGCCTTTTCGCGACCGTGAGAGCCTTTGCATTTACGGGAATGGTGACGACTGGCTTTTTGGATGGCAGCAAGTGACTGCTTGAAGAACTGCGGAGACTCAATACTGAAGCCTTCAGAGCCAGTGAGAAACGACTTCAGCCCGAAGTCAAATCCAGCGATTCTACTCGGCTCGGACTTTGCTTCTGGCTCAGATTCAGTCTCAACCACAACCACCATAAACAACTCCCCTAACGCAGTGCGCTTGATGGTCAGAGTCTTGACTTTGCCCTCGACCTCTCTGGAGTTCCAATACTGATAAATCCGCTCTCCAATCTTGACGCGATTACCCCCCAGGAATTTGTACCCTGCCTGTTTCAGGGTGAACGACTTGTATCGTCTCACCTTCTTAAAACCAGGTGGCCTGCCTCCTTTTTTGTGATGCTTAAAGAACAGTTGATATGCTTTCTCAATGCGTTGGCACACATCCTGCACAGCTTGAGAGCCAACCAATTGCCAGAAAGGTTTGCGTTTCCGTAGCTTAGAAATATGAGATTGAAGTTTTGCACAACTCAAGTGCTTACTCCACATCCGGTAGTAGCGTTTGTGGAGAGCAATGCAGTGGTTGTAGATGACTCCGGCAGCATTAATGGTCCGCTTTAGATGGCGGTTTCGCTTGTGCTGATAGAGCTTAAACTTCAATGTCTTCATGCTGTCTATGATACCATAGCCGTAGACCATAAGCAACTAAAACCTGTGGCTCAGAAGTACAGAAATTGCCAGACATCCGTGAGCTTATTGAATTACCACTTTGTCTGGATCGTCCGCAGAAGGCGACCTATCTAAGGCGACCTATCTTAGAAGGCGTTCTAGACCAGCGCTTAAAAGAATTGATAGCTCAGGCTGCTAGTGCAATCGATTGCGAAATTCTTGCCCTAGAAACTGACAAAGACTACGTTCACCTATTCATTAATTGCTTGCCAACCCTGGCTCCAAATCAAATCATTCAGCGCATCAAGGGGTTTACTTCTCATGAACTGAGGCAAGAGTTTCCTTGGCTAAAAACCAAGCTACCTAGCCTTTGGACTCGTAGTTATTTTGTTTCTACGGCTGGTTGTGTTTCTGGGGATACTATTCGTCGATACATTGATTCTCAGCGCTCAAGATAGTTGTTCGTCTCCGGCTCACCGCCTTATATCCCACCGCCTAGGTACGGGACAAAAACTGTAGAGCCTTGGAAAACTGATCTCCTTTCTGTTCCAAGTTGAGGACGATGTTACGCAGATAGTCAAATCCATAGCGAAATAAACTCTTGGCTCTGCGCCCATGCTTCTTCACCACCAACGGCTTGAGCTGATGCAACCACTCCCCAGTCAGAAAGACCCAGCAAAGGGCTAAGGAAAGCAGCGCCAGCAGTTTATTGAGTCGCTCCCCATCGCTTAGATGGGTCGATTCCAAGCAGAACCCCCGGCTTTTGAAGCTGCCAAACAGGGTTTCAATCCCCCAGCGCTTGGCATAATCTGTAATTGCAGACTTAGGAGCACTCTGAGTTGCAACCACAAGCAGGGTGCCATCTTCCAAGCGCAACGCCGCGATGTAGAGCCAATGTCCCCACAATCGTCGTTTGTGTCGGAGCACCTGTTGCTGTCCAGGCTGAAGTGCTTGAAAGACGCTGCTGACCTTCAGACGTTGACGACCCTTGCCCAAGATGTGATTGTGGCAGATGCGGATGCGGAAGGGAGTTCGTGGCTCTTGCAGCAAGTAGCGGAACCAGTCTTGGCCGATGAACTCTCGGTCGGCAGTCAAACAGGCCAGCGATCGCTCTCCAAAGCGCTCTAGAAACTGGTTGAACAACTTGATGCGTTCATCGGTGTTGGAATTGCCGGGTTTGTCGAGGAGGCACCAGACGACAGGAAAGGCAACACCTTCATGCACCACACCCAGCATCAGAATGTTGAAGGTGTGCTCCCCAAATTGCCACTGCGTCCGGTCGAGGGAGAGCACCCACGGTTCCGGAATCGCCATCAGAGCCATCACTGCCTGGGCGATCTCAGCATAATCGATGGCATAGTGGCGAAAAAACCGCTGGAGTCGTTTGTAGTGGGAATCAGTTTGAGCATTGCTACTGAAGGCTGTGGCGAGTTCAGCAAAGTTGATGGTTTTAACTCGCAGCAGAGCGATCAGGAAAGCGGCCAGAAAACTCAGTCTAGCTCCATGCCAAGTGAGGTGGGGACGCAAGGCATCTCGAAGTAAAGTAACCTGATGCATAAGGGTTTCATGCTCGGAATGTAGTAATTCTCATGAAACCCTTCCCTTAGATGTGTTTGCAAGCTTTTGTCCTGTACTTAGCCCACATGCTTTAGCATGTGGGCTTTACGGCGATTTCTGTAAAAAGGCGATCGCGCATAGATACAACCTCAAACCCAATCACCCGAATCGTCCGCTTATTCCGCAGCAACCCTGCCAAATCCATGCAGGTTTCTCGCTACAGTATCGAGTCTCAATCTTCTCATCTCCAAGACTGATGAAGTGATTTGTAGACTATGCCACTATGCAAGGAATTTGCTCAAAAGGGAAATTGCAGTGGCACTTAAAGGTGTAATTCTGGACGTAGATGGAACGCTAGTGTTGAGCAACGATGCTCATGCTCAGGCTTGGGTGGAAGCCTTTGCTGCTTCTGGTTATGAAGTTCCTTTTGAGAAAGTGCGGCCTTTGATTGGCATGGGTGGCGATCAAATCATTCCGCAGATGGTGTCCGATCTAAATAACAAAGAAGGGGTGGGAAAAGAGATTAGTACTCGCCGCAAAGAGCTGATTCTCAACAAATTTGGCAAGCAATTAGATTCCGCCAATGGTAGCCGAGACCTTGTTTTGAAGATGCAGGAACAAGGCCTACACCTGATTATTGCGACTTCCGCTACTAAGGAAGAACTGAAAATACTACTAAAAGTCGCTCAAGTAGATGATCTACTCCATGAAGCCACCGCCTCTGGGGATGCCGAACATTCCAAACCTGCGCCAGATATTGTGGAAGTAGCTCTAGCTAAAAGCCAAATGGCTCCAGAAGAAGTTGTGATGATAGGCGATACACCTTATGACATTGAGGCAGCAGGCAAAGCGGGAGTCGGGGTAATTGCGGTGCGTTCTGGTGGCTTCTCAGATGAGCAGCTAGTGGATGCGATCGCCATTTACAACGACCCAGCCGATCTCTTAGCTCACTATGACAATTCTCCTTTAGCTCAGGCAGCATAGTCGAAGTAGGGTTAGGCAGCAAAGCAAACGATGGAGAAGCCAGTCATGCAAGCAGCAACACAAATTGGCATCATTGCTGACACTCAGGGGCTTTTGCGTCTTGACGCGATCGCAGATTGAGCCACAACTTAACCGAATAAATTGCTAAGGAAAGTGGGTTGCTGCGATCTGACCAGTTTAATGGGGACAGGGTTATCTAGAGGTTTCTCAATGACAGCTCCTGTTCATAACACCGCTAGCAGCAGTCTTTGGCCGAGCCTGCCAGTAGCGGCATGGCAAGACACTTATGCAACCCTGCACCTGTGGACTCAGATTGTCGGTAAGATTCGGCTCACCCTGACTCCTAAACTCAATCATTGGTGGCATTCCACACTGTACGTCACACCCAGAGGCTTGACGACTTCTGCTATTCCCTGCCAAACCCGTCTCTTTCAGATTAGTTTTGACTTTCTCGATCACAACTTACTTATTGAAACGAGCGATGGGATGACCAGAAATATCCCTCTAGTTTCTCGCTCTGTTGCAGATTTTTACCAAGAGATCATTGGCACCTTGCAGGAGCTAGGGATTGCAGTTCAAATATGGACGATGCCGCAGGAAATTGCAGACCCGATTCGCTTTGAACAAGATCATCAACATGCCACCTATGATCCAGAGTATGCTCAGCGGCTTTGGCAGATTTTGGTGCAAACACACCGAGTGATGACTGTATTTCGCTCCCACTTTATCGGTAAAGCGAGCCCGGTACATTTCTTTTGGGGCAGCTTTGATTTGGCTGTGACTCGCTTCTCTGGCCGTCTTGCCCCAGAACATCCCGGTGGCGTTCCTCACATGGCCGATTGGGTGACTAGAGAAGCTTACTCCCATGAGGTGAGCAGTTGTGGCTTTTGGCCCGGAGGCGGCACCGTGGCAGAGCCGATCTTCTACGCTTATGCTTATCCTGGGCCTGAAGGGTTTCGAGATTATGTGATTCAACCTGTAGAAGCCTTCTATAGCCCTGATCTCCAAGAATTTGTTTTGCCCTACGCAGCCCTACAGCAAGCAACCGATCCTGATGCCATGCTTCTTGCCTTTTTGCAAAGCACTTATGAAGCTGCTGCTGATTTAGGTGGTTGGGATCGAGCTGCTTTAGAATCTAGTACTTATTAACCGAGGAAGATGCGCTCAATCCAACTGTTTATTGCTACGAGTTTAGATGGCTATATTGCCCGAACATCAGGAGCCGTCGATTGGCTATTGACAGACCAAGACTACGGCTACAGCGAATTCTTTGAGCAAGTCGATACAGTCTTGATGGGGCGTAAAACCTATGAGCAGGTTTTGAGTTTTGGGGAATATCCTTATTCAGAAAAACAAGGATATGTTTTCTCTAAAACTCAGCTCCAGCAGCGAGATGAAAATGTAGAATTTGTCAGTTCTGATGAGGCTATCTTTCTGAACGAGTTGTGTCAGGGAGATGGCAAAAATATCTGGTTAGTGGGTGGTTCCGAAATCATTCATTTTTGTCTTCAGCATGAGTTTGTCCATGAGCTGATTCTCTCGATTCATCCGATGATTCTGGGCAGTGGTATTCCTCTGATTGCCCAGGACCCCACCTTAGAGACAATCCTGGAGCTGAAGGATACCCGAACTTATGAGACGGGGTTGTTGCAAGTTTCCTACACTTTCCAAAAGCGCTCCTAAAGGCACGCGGTAAGACATATTCAGTCATCACACTCATCTCAAGTCTGGTTAGAACCCAATCTAGGGAGGGAATACTGGGATGGGTGGATTAGTTAGTGGCGCTTGCCTGTCAGCGGCTTGGCTACAGTTAATCACCTTCCACTGCCTAGACTTATTAAATTTTCACGATGGCCATCTCGAATAAGACACGCAAGATCCTTTGGAGACGCTCAGGCGATCGCTGTGCTGTTTGTCAGCGTCGATTGGTCATGCACGCCACTGAATCATACTTAGAGTCGGCGATCGGCAATGAATGTCATATTGTGGCACCCGAACCAGGTGGCCCCCGTGGTAGTTTTTCGCTGACTGTGGAGGAGCGAGATGACTACGCCAATCTCATTTTGCTCTGTCAAATCCATCATCAACTGATTGATGCTCAGCCTCACACATATCCTGTGGACATGCTGAAAGAGATCAAGCATCGGCATGAAACCTGGATACGGGATACCCTTAAGCTAAACCTGCCAGCAGCAGAACCCACTCCATCTCCTTTGCTGCTCTATAGAATGGAGACTGGCATCCAACTGATATCCCTATTGCGCGGTAGCCACGCTTCTCGGTTCCATCAGGACAATTTGGATAGTGACAGGACTGAACTAGCCAGCAGTTTCCTGCAAAACATCCAGGAGCAGCTGAATGGCTGGGATGCGATCGCCAAGCCAGAAAGAACTAGCCCAGAAAGAACTAGTCCAGATAGAACTAGCCCAGATAGAACCAAGGCCGAATTTGCTCTAAACAGAGCTATCTGCGACCTAGAGGCGAATGGCTTGCTGGTTTATGCGGGCCGACGGCAAGAGCCACACCAAGTAGAAAGTTTAGTAATCAACAATTGGCAAGTAGGCTACCTATTGGTGGTTAACCAAGTGAACCCCATTGCGGCCAATCGGAGTGAAGCCTTAGAACGGTTGATGGGATTTAAGCTGGCAGCAGATCGCGAGTTCGCCAGTTATATCCTGATTCAGCTACAGCATGAGCAAATCCGAGCAAGCGACTGAATCAGTCCTGCATTATCCAGACTACGCTCCATAAGTCAGGCAACGGGGTAAGCAGCCTGTTGGTGGCACATCCTAACCATAAATCTAGAGATTAGCCTATTGGGATTTTAGATTACCTAAAAGGATACCCGCTTGCACCGCAAGCATCCCAAACACTATGCTGCCCAACCAATAAATTAAGGCTACTGTACCATTACCTTGATCCACTTGAGTAAAGGTTTCTAATCCGTAAGTTGAGAAAGTGGTATAGGCACCACAAAAACCAGTCGCGATCGCCAACCGAGTTTCAGGTGAAAAGCTTTCAAGCCTCTTTTCGTTTAGAGTGTAAAACAAGGCAATCATAAAACAGCCTGTTACGTTGATGAAAAATGTACCGTAATAGGAATCTTTGCCAATCGCTGCCTGAGTGATTTCAGTGATAAAGTAGCGTCCTAAAGCACCTGGAATTGCACCTAAGGCGATCGCCATAACAGTACGAACAAAAGCATTTTGCATGGTCAAAAGTTTCTTTGATAGTTAAATAGATTGGCTTGGAGTTGATATTTTTACTCAAGTGGATGACTCTTATCCCACAATTAGGGTTGCCAAATAACGACCCACTACAATACCAACTACCGCCAAAACTGCACTACCTAGCCAATAAAAGAGAGAGGCTGCTTTCTGGCGATTTTTCCACAGCGAAACTGTATCGTAACCGTAAGTTGAAAAGGTTGTATAGGCACCCAAGAAACCAGTTCTGACCAACAAATCTGCTTCTGGTGGAAACCCTGGAATTGCCATAAACAAAGTAACGGAAAAACCCATTAATAAACAGCCCGTGAAATTGACAATAAAAGTTCCGTAAGGAAAATCTGTGCCGAAGGACTTTTTGCAAAACTCAGTCAAGTAATAGCGACTTACGGCACCTGGGACTGCACCGATCGCAATAGCTAAAACACCCAGCAAAGTAACATTTTGCAGCAATTGATACGCTCCTCAGTCAATTA
Organism: Trichocoleus desertorum ATA4-8-CV12; assembly: GCA_019358975.1. Taxonomy (NCBI): domain Bacteria; kingdom Bacillati; phylum Cyanobacteriota; class Cyanophyceae; order Leptolyngbyales; family Trichocoleusaceae; genus Trichocoleus; species Trichocoleus desertorum. The sequence goes on along the minus strand of JAHHIL010000029.1, from coordinate 50,951 downwards.
AATCTATCGCTATATAGCAATCCTTTTTGATTCTTGAATGGGGTGCAGAGGTAAAACCCTTGCGTGGGGACAAAGCCCCCACCCCCTGTTCCCAATCCATTTGGGATTGCTATAAAAATGATTGAAAATGTTAATAGAGCGATCGCCTACTTCAAGTTACCGATGCAGGAGTCAGATAAAGGTTGGCATGGCTTTTCCTGCCTGTCAGCAAATAGGCCGTGATGGCTCCTTTCCCTTTGACCTCAATTGAACCTCTAAACTCGAAGCTGTAGTCATCCCGGAGGCATTCGTAGGTAGCAGCAGTGACTTGAATTTCCCCTGGTAAGCCATGAGATTCCATGCGACTGGCAACATTGACCGTATCGCCCCATAGGTCGTAGATAAACTTCTTGGTGCCAATCACCCCAGCTACTACTGGCCCCGTATTAATACCAATTCGGAGGCTGCAATTTTGGTGATAGCGGAGATTGAATTTGTGGATCTCCTCGCGCATAGCCAGAGCCATTTCGGCGATCGCTTGGGGATGGTCAGGTCGTATCGTGGGTAAGCCTCCCACCACCATATAAGCATCTCCAATTGTCTTGATTTTTTCTAGGTCATATTGTTCACTCAGGCGATCGAAGGCGGAAAAGATCTCATTCAACATCGCCACGAGTTCTTCAGGAGGCACTTGTTCGGCCAATTGGGTAAAGTTGACCAGATCCGCAAACAAAATTGTGGCCGAGGCAAAACCATCCGCAATATTGCTCTGACCGTCTTTGAGCTTTTGAGCAATGGGTGGAGGCAAAATATTCAGCAACAAGCGTTCCGATTTTCCTTGTTCGGTAGCCAATTCCTGATTTGCAGATTGCAATTGGGCTGTACGCTCAATTACGCGCAACTCCAACTCTTTAGAAGTTTGACGCAAGCGACCGATCACCAGTGCGATTCCTGACAACGCTAAAAGTGACAGAGTGCTGAGCATGAGGAAGGTGCCACGTAAGCCAGCATTGGTTTGAGCCATAAACGTATCTAGTGGCCGACTAATCGCCAGCGCACCTCGTACATCTCCTACCCGCCAATCTCGTTTAGGGCTATTGGGGTCACTGTTATGGCAACTGACGCAACTAGCCTGCATGATGTCCGCTTGGGCATAGCGCAGAGCAGGACGACCTTGAAAAGTTTCGATTCTATAGAACGGTTGCTCAGGATGTTGGGTTAGATAACGCAGAGCTTCGCGCTCAAAGTCATCCTTAGGGCCACCTTCAGCTTTGCGCTGAGGAAATGGGTAGGCACTATACAGCCGTACCGACATGCCAGGATTTTTGTCGCTCAGGTGATGGCTCAGCTCGATCAAATAGGTGGCTGGTACTGGGATCGCACCCGGCGTATCTGTGTAGTCATACGTCACTGTAACTCCGGGAACACCTGCGACTCGCCTGACTGCTTCGGAACTGTAGAGGGTGCGAGCTTCTTCAATGGCTTGAGCATACAAAGCAGCGCTCTGAAGTGCCTGAGACTCTATCAAGCTAGATGAGAGCCGCGACATATTCCACAAAGCTCCAGACACCCCAGCAATGAACAGGAGAGTCAGAATCAAAACGGTTTTTCTATTCAGTAGTTGCAGTAGAAATCGAATACCGTTTGAGAAAAAATGACGGGTGGAACGCTCAAACGAGTTGGCGGCTTCTCGATGCATTACCCTTTCCTAGTTGCTTGCGATGTTATCTCCCCATGACCAGTATCTACACCCGTTTCAGAGTAATTACTTAAACTCTGTATACTTTTCACACCAAAACCTAGTTTAACCGGAGAGTCGCCGAGCGAAAAATCAGTTCATCATGACTTTAGAGATCAGGTTTATCCCGAGTTGCGATCGCTCCGCCTTAGAATTAGGGCGATCGCTCATCCCAGAAAATTGCTTCCAGCATCAGAAGGCTATGATTGGGATGGCACTGGGTAAAGCTAAGGGCACTCCAGCAGAAGGAGCGAGTTATGAGCATAACTTACACCGCAGATTTTGATTTATGGATCAAACAAACAGCCCAGCTACTCCGCGATCGCCGTTGGCATGAAGTTGATCTGGAGCATCTGATTGAGGAAATTGAAGATTTGGGCAAGAGTGAACGGCGGGGAGTCACCAGTCAATTGATTCGCCTCCTACTGCACTTGCTCAAGTGGCAATATCAACCGCAACGCCGCTCTGATAGCTGGCTAGACTCTATTACGGATGCTCGGACTCAAATCAGTTTGGCTCTTGAAGACAGCCCTACTCTCAAAAGTTACCCAGCAGAATATCTGGAAGTAAGCTATCAACGCGCTCGACAACAAGCCGCTAAGCAAACCGGAATATCCCTTGAGGTTTTTCCAGAAACCTGTCCATATCCGCTGAAGTTAGTGCTTACAGAAGACTGGCTTCCAGAGGAAAACATTTCTGGTTAAGGTGTAGTGCGATCAATCTTTGAAAACTTCTTTTTGCACAGCGATCGCAACTATTTGAATCAGAATAAATACGAGCGCCCTAGCCTAATAGCAGAAGTTAGGCTTAGGAATTATTATAACAAAAAATATAGTACTAAGGTTATTAAGGTAATTTACTATGTAGAATCTTTATGAATAAGTTATTTTATCTCGATCAAGACGCTAGTATTACTTTAGGTAATGGGGTTTCTAAAGGAAGTGATATATGGGAGCTTATTCTACTTATCAAAATACTGATGGATTTATTCTAACTGAAGAACGGATACAAAAAATCCACGAAATCTTAACTAACCGCGGTCAAGCTATCAATCATGATTGCAAACCAAAATACAGAGTATTTCGCTCAGACTCTTTTGTTTTCGACACGAATGATATCCAAGTTATTTTAAGCGAAGGCAACTCAAAAACACAAAGAATAGAAGCAATTCAAATCGAAATGAGTTTTGAGAAGGAGTTATCACTTTCATTAACATTTTCTTCAATAACACAGCTTACAATTGGGGGGGAGAATCGAGATTTTGTGTTTCTTATATTTTCAGATTTAGACAGATACCTACGAAATGAAGTTAATGCAGTTGGAATAAGCAATCTTCAGAGGATTTTCTCTACAAGGAATTTTGCTATTTTTTTTGTTTCCGTTCTTGTAGCCTGGACTGCAACTTTACCTTCTTTACAGGTGCACAGAGTTGAGCAATATCAAAAACAATATGATAAAAGCCTTGCTCAATGGGAGACGGAACGAGACAAAAAAGTACAAGAAGAAATTGCAAAGACTAACAAAGCAGCAAATCAAGCCCTGAGCACTAAAAATACAAATGAGAAACTAGACTTTTTAATTAGAGAAAGAATTCACACTCCGCAGTCTTCTATTTCCACTTACCCAGACTACAAATATCCAAAAGGAACTTTTTTTGAGCAGCCATATTTCTTGTATGTTTTAATTCTTGCAATGTTGCTACCCTATGGTTTAGTGAGATTAATGATGTCTAAATTATATGAAAAAGATTTATTTTAATAGAAAAAGAAATTGAAAGATATTCTAGGGTTATAGAACTAAGAGATAAAATTCTATGGAGTATAGTTGTGGCATTTATAATTAGCGTACTATCAAGTATTGCTGTTTTATTTTTGCCACTATCGTCATCTCCAACCAAGGTTAAAACCTCACCTCAAAGTAAAAAACAAATCAATAAACATACTGGCAACTCAACTAAAAGTATTTATGGGATGTACTTGCCGACTTTGTAGCGCGTATCATCGAAGTACAATACCTCCTACGACTGTCACACGACTCTTAAATATCTAAAATGACCAGTGCCGTCCAGCCGTCGGGCGTTTGTTCTAGCTTGAAGCGGTGAAGAGTTACGGCTTTTACATCAACTCGCTGCTCGTGTCGTTCTGGATCGAGTTCTTCTCCCTTTGCGATCGCCGTTAGGTAATAAATCATATCCTTTTGCTCGATTTTTACCTGTTGAGGACGCAGGAGGAGGAGTTCGCTGTCTTTGTAGTAGATGAACTCTTGCAGGAAATTAAAGAGCAATAGATCTAGCTCGTCGTTGTCTAGGGTAAAGGTGCGAGTTTCTTGAGGTGCGATCGCCTCTAGGTTATCAATCATGGTATTGGTGACCGCATCTCCTGCCGCCAAGAATACTTCCTGCAAATCCTTGCCCCAAGCTTGAAAGGCAATATCCGCGATCGCAATATCTTCTAAAAATTCGTAAGACATAGGTTTGTTAGTTTATTTAGGTTAAAGGTAATTACTAAGTTCTATATTTGCAGATCTAAACTGGTTCTACGCTGGTCTCAAGTAAGGGAAACCAAGCGGAGAAAGTGCTGCCAACTCCACAGGTGGAGGTAAACGAGACCCTGCCTCCATGTAACTCGACTAAACGCTTGGTCAGCGCTAAACCCAAGCCTGTTCCCTCATGCTGGCGATCGGTCGTTCCATCCACTTGCTGAAAAGTTTGGAACAGTAAATGTTGATCTTCGAGCGGGACACCAATCCCTGTATCACTCACTGATAAACCTACAAACATAGAAGGAGAGACACCACTCAAAGCCACATCTCCCTCTGACTCCAACACATTGAGGCTCTGTAACTCCACAGCAGTCGCAAGTTGAGTCTTTAGCGTAATGGTGCCGCCTGATGGCGTGAACTTGATAGCGTTGGATAGATAGTTCAGCAACACCTGCAAAATGCGTTGGCGATCGCCTAGGATAAATTCACAAGCTAGGGGGAGTTCTTGAGATAACTGCTGCTGTTTACTCAATGCTCGCACCTGCACCATTTCTAGAGCGGCTTGGCATAATGCTGCAAGATTGAGCTCCTCCACATAAAGCTCTAGTCTGCCTGCTTCTATTTTGGCTAGATCTAACAAATCATTGATCAGCGTGAGTAAATGTTCGCCACTAGAATGAACCAGGGATAAATACTGCTCTTGTTTAGGATTCAACGGCCCAAAATTCTTTTGTAGCAAAACGCTGGAGAAGCCTAGGATCGAAGTGAGAGGCGTGCGCAACTCATGCGACATATTGGTGAGAAATTCTGACTTCAAACGCGATACTTCTGTCAATTGTTCATTTTGCGCTTGTAATTGGCGCGTGAGAGCTTGCAATTGGGCTTCGGCTTGCTTGCGCTCGGTGATATCAAGTGAGACTCCACAGAAGGCGTAAACTTCTCCGTTGGCGTCCTGAAGCGGAAACTTAATGCGGATAAAACTATGAACGCCATCGGGTAGGGTCATATCATTCTCAAACGTCATGACCTTGGCTGAGTTAAAAAGCTCTTCATTCTCACGAAAGAACACAGCCGCTGCTTCCGGAGGCAAAAAATCATAGAGATTGCGACCTTCAATGGGGTTTCCGAGTACGGCTCCAAAGATCCGATACCATTCAGCGTTGGCAAACCTCATATAGCCATCGGTATCAATGATGTAGATGATGGCGGGGGTGTAGTCCAGAATGGCTTGAGTGTGGGCTCGTGCAGCAGAAAGCTCTGCGGTTCGCTCTTGCAATTGGTTTGCCAATGTCTGTAAACACTCCTCAGCCTGCTTGCGGGCGGTGATATCTACACAAGACCCTTGGAAGAACAGTAGTTGACCTGCTTGATCTCGCACTGGGACAGCCCGATCTAAGATCCAATAGCTTGTGCCACTTTGGTCTAGAATCCGATACTCGGCTTCAAAGGCATGGCCTCCTGTCAGGCTTGCTGTAGTCGCATGCACCACCCATTCTCTGTCGTCTGGATGAATGCTATCTATCCAACCACTACCCGAAATTTGTTCTGAAGTCAGCCCTAACCAAGAGCACAAGTACTGGTTGACAAACTCATAGCTAGAACTGCCTACGACATACAGTCCCACTGGAGCATTGTCTAAAATAGCTCTTAATTGCGGCTCGGAATATGGCCCCCGCTGCTGTTGGGGTAGAGTCGTATGGAGCTTATGGAGAAACGCACTGATCAAGAGGCCTTCTAGCCCAAATATCCCTAGCGCAACTAGGTCACTTGGCACAAAAGCGATCGCACCGTTGAATGACGGCAGGCCGTAGGCACAAGCAAAACCAGCTAGCACTGTAGCGAGGAGACCTGGCCCTAGACCCCCATATCTTGCACTCAAAATGACCGGAGCAAAACCGATCAGCCAAGGACTTTCTGCAATTGTCGAGTCGGGGGCTAGCAGAATTAGTAGTGAGGCGATCGCAACCAGCAACACAGCGCTACCATAGTTCCGGAGTTGAGAGAGGGCAACTTCCAAAATGCTCTAACCTCCGTCCTTTTGAACAGACTGTCAGTAGCAACAGCCCAGCCTAGAGTTTAACCAATCGATTTTGGCTCATGCTATTCATAAGGATACGATTTGCCTTAGTGCTCACAGGCTTTGAGACGAGTCAGAATTTCTGCTTGGTGTTCATTCACCTGTTTACCAATAAAGACTAGCTCTGTCGTTTCTTGCTCAAAGGGTTCAAAGTCCCAGCGACCCGCTACAAAGTTAAATAGATAAATATCATCTACAAAGCGTACAAAACCTTTAGCTCGGTAGACCGTTGGCGCTAGACTATCCGCAAATTCTTCAAAACAGGTGCGATCGAAGGTGGCAGGCGAGGTGTAACTGAAGGAGTCAAACTCTGGCTGATGGATGTGATGGGGTGGTTGGAGCGATCGCTCAGCTTTGGCAATCCCAAACAATAAGGCTGGATCAATCTGACCACGCTGTGTCTGAAAGATAGGAGCCGTTTCATTAAAGTGGTGGAGTTTAGTGGCGATCGCTTCCAGTTCACTCTCCGCTACTAAATCCACCTTGTTGAGCAAAATGGCATCGGCTGACTCAATCTGAATCCGCCCGGTATGCCCCACTTGCGGATATTGAACCAAACCATCCGCATCAATCACGGTCACTACACCATCTAAGCGCACCTGAGGAATGCTCTCTTGAATGTCAAACACCAGCGCATCCGGTTCCGCTAGCCCAGTGGTTTCTACCACGATTAGATCTGGATTGACGGTTTCAATAATCTCATTTACAGCCGCTTCAAACTCACCCAAGAGCGAACAGCAAACGCACCCCCCGCCTAGGTCAGCCATGCTCACGTTCTGGCCTTGAATCACTTTGGCATCGATCGCAATCTCACCAAACTCATTCATCAGAATCGCAATCTTCTGCGATACCGTAGCGAGAATATGGCGTAGCAATGTAGTTTTGCCACTACCGAGGGGGCCTGTAATCAGGGTTAGGGGGGTGCGCGTTGTCATGGGTTTAATATTGCCCTTTGCCGATGGAATCTCTGGCTCCCCTTCCCTTGTAGGGAAGGGGCTGGGGGTTAGGTTCCGCCATCAACCCTTAATGTTGCCGATCGGAGTTAGGCGGGCCACCCGTTTACTAATTCCAGCGAGTTCGGCTGCTTCGATCACATCATCTACATTCTTGTAAGCACCGCCTGCTTCTTCAGCTAAACCGGATGCAGAAGTGCTGCGGACATAAATGCCTTTGGACAGCATTTCCTTTTGTAGAACATCACCGCGCCAGGTTTTGCGGGCTTTGGCTCGGCTCATCTTGCGGCCACTGCCATGAGCGGTACTGAAAAAAGTTTGGTCCCCTGTGGGTACTCCGACTAATAAGTAGGAACCCGTTTCCATACTGCCGCCAATAATCACGGGTTGACCAAATACTTTGTAGGCTTCGGGGACATCGGTCATGTCAGGCCCAAAGGCACGAGTTGCTCCTTTGCGATGGACGAGGAGCGATCGCGCTTGACCATCTACAATATGTTGTTCTAGCTTGGCGGTGTTGTGAGCGACATCGTAGACCATCTCCAATTCGAGGTCTTCGGCGGAGCGACCAAATACGTCCGAGAAAACTTCCCGAATGCGATGCAGAATCACCTGGCGATTGGCGAAGGACATGTTGATGCCACACTGCATAGCAGCAAAGTAAGCTTGGCCTTCGGGAGAGTCGAAGGGAGCGCAAGCAAGTTCTCGATCCAGCACTTTAATGCCATACTTGCTTTCCATCACCTTCAGGAAGACTTGCAAATAATCCGTGGCGACTTGGTGCCCAAAGCCTCGGCTACCACAGTGAAACATGATCACCACTTGATCGGGGATGGTAATGCCAAAGGCTCGCGCTAACTCTCGGTCGTAAATATTTTCTCGTTTGGCAACTTGAATTTCTAGGTAGTGGTTGCCAGAACCCAACGTTCCAATTTGGTTAAAGCCGCGATCGATCGCCTTCTCACTCACTTTGTCAGGATTGGCTCCTGCGAGACAACCGTTTTCTTCCATAAGTTCGAGGTCAGTTTCCCAACCGTAGCCGTTATCCACACACCAACGCGCCCCCTGTTGCAGCACTTGCCGGAAGTCATTGCGGGACAGTTTGACAAACCCTTTACTACCCACCCCCGCAGGTACTTTTTGATAGAGCTTGTCTACAAGTTGTTTGATATGTGGCTTGACTTCTTTATAGGTGAGGTTGGTAGTCACCAGGCGCATCCCGCAATTAATGTCAAAGCCAATGCCACCTGGAGAAATTACCCCTCCCTGCTCAACATCCATCGCGGCGACTCCCCCAATGGGGAAGCCATACCCAAAATGGCCATCAGGCATACAAAGCGCGTATTGGGTAATGCCTGGTAATGTGGCGACGTTAGTGATTTGGTCAATCACCCCTTCGTCTATGTCTTCAATCAGTTTGTCGGTGGCGTAGATTCGGGCAGGCACCCGCATACCTTCTTTATAAGAAACTGGGATCTCCCAAATCGTGTCAGAAACTTTTTTGGCAACTCGATGTAACGCTTCCATACCAGCGCTCCTGCCCGCTTAGTCTTACATTCTAAGCATCCTTTCTGGCAGGGATTATACATCCCTATAAAGTAAGAGAACCGCAGAGTCGCCCATGCTCCGTTTAATCTAGCGCCACATAGCGAATGGCGATCGCGGCTGTACAAACACTCAAACCCATTGCCAAAGCCGCACCCGGAGACTCACCCAAAACTAAGATCACTACCAGCATTGCCAAGGATAAGAAAATACTCATAGAGGTGACTTTACGCCGGAGATTACTTTAGACTTCCCAAAAATTGCTGCTTGACCGCGATCGCCCTAGATTTTATGTGTAAAAAATTACCTCTTGGGATCGCTTCACTACATAAGTGCCATTACGGTATCACAATCAAAATTCTCTCGTCGTCGCATAGATCACAAGTAGAAGTTCTGTAGATCACAACCCGCTAATCTCACAAACGATTTAAGACGGCTATGGTAAATTGCTGATCTAAATTTAAGCTGAGCTATTGCTGCAACAGTACCCCAAGGGGTAGCACAGGTCGCTTCAAAGGTGAGGCATGGTGGTGACTAGAGATCAATGAAAGTTTAGGGCGTGTGTCAAGCAGAATGGCAGCCCTAGGCTTTTATCTAAGGAGCCCATTTATGCAAAGCATTGAATTTACTAAAGTTAGTCCTGAAGCGCTGGGTGTTGCCAGAACCATTCGCCCAGATTTCAACTTTTCTCTCCTCATTCCAACTGTGGATGAAGAAAGCCCAATTGGTCGCAAGTGGAAAGCAGCAGGTGGTGCTGGCACCCTTGGCAACCCCACTTCTAAGCCTCAACCCACACCCGATGGTAAGGGAACCTACCAAGAATTTAAGCAGGCCGTCATTTTTTACTCAGCCGCTTATGGTGCCCGGATTTTGTCTCGTGCCCTCTATAACAAATGGGTGGCGCTGGCTGGCAATGGTGTCCAAAGTTATATTGGCTATCCAACCCATGATTATTTTGGAACTCGGGATGGCGGTCAAGCCATTTACTTCGAGCGCGGCATGATTGTGGTGCGTGGCAGTGGTCAAGCCTTTGTGGTTTACGGCATGATCTACGGTCGCTACCGGGAGTTTGATGATGTCAAGGGTTTCCTCGGTTTGCCTTTATCCGATGAGGAGGAAGCACCCAATGGTGGGCGGCGATCGCGCTTTGATGGCGGCGACCTCTATTGGCGCGGAGACACGGGAGCCAGAGCGATTTATGGAGCGATTCGCGATCGCTGGTTGCTGTTAGGGGGTGCAGGTGGATTTCTTGGCTATCCCCTCACCGACGAGATGGCTGTGATGAAAGGTAGTACCCAAGTCGGGCGGTTTAACCGTTTCCAGGGGGGCACGATTTACTGGAGTGGTGGCACCGGGGCTTGGGAGGTCTACGGAGCCATTCGAGATGCCTGGGAAAACCAGTACGGCGGTGCAACTGGAGCTTTAGGTTTTCCCACCTCTGGTGAAACCAGCACGCCTACCTCTGGAGGCCGCTTCAACAACTTTGAGAAAGGGGTTCTCGTTTGGCATGGTGGTGGTGCCTACGCCGGAACTAGAGCGATTTTCTCCTTAGAGTTCTATATGGATCGCTTTGGCTCTAAGGGGAGTGATGGCGCGGGGGGAGCGCAAGATGTATATGTTTATGTGGACGTTAGTGCTTCTACAGGCCAACGCCTCAACACTCGGATGCCATCCAGTGGTGACTATGGTGCGGATGAAGAAATCGATCGTGTCTTTATTCGAGTGCCTGTCATTCGAGGAGATTTAGTCGTTAATGTGCGGCTGGATGGTTGGGATTCGGACTCTGGCCGCCCCTTCGATGGCGACGATCGCCTGGGTACGGTACAGGAGCGCTATACCATCGATAACCTCTGGGGCTTAAGCGAGGATGCCACCCACTGGCGAGGAAATTTTCTAGCGGTCTATAAGTTCCGCGACCCCATGCCCTACGACCCTACTAAGTTTCGGCAGCAACTCTTCTGGCCCTTTGCTAACTTCAGTACGGCAGAGTTGTCCCGCAGTCAGTACGCCCAGACTTTTCGAGATGTCGCAGAAGATGAATCTTGGTTTTGGCATCCTTTCAACCGAGCTTTTTATGAACTGGTTTATAAGAAGCTTGCAGCGGGGGGTAACTGCTTTGGCATGTGCCTGGAGTCTGTGTATGCTCAGGTGAACCGTTCGATCTATGCAGAACCGATTTCTCGCTTTGGCCCGCAAGATGGCTCCAAACCTGACCCTAATAAGCCGAGCGATCGCGAAATTATTAACGAAATCAACCTCAAGCATGGCTACCAGGTCAGCGGTGGTTTACTTGATTGGTTCTTGGGCAAATTTATTGCGGGGCATACTCACGACCCAGTACGAGCCTTTCGAGAAAGTCGTGACGCTCACTACCGAGGCGATTACCCCGTGATGGTCGTGACGCCAGAATCCCTTAAGCTGGGCGGTCATGTGGTGCGACCCTACGATTGGGACGATCTCAACCCCAACCGCTGGGTGATCAAAATTGCTGACCCTAACCGTCCAGCAGCTCGCTACGGCGACGACGACCCCCACTGCCGCATCGAAATCAATCCCACGAATAATACGTTCCGTTATCAATTTAGTAGTAGTAAGATTTGGTTGGGTGGTGCTTGGTCAGGTGGGCGGATGTATGCCATTCCTTTCAATCAGTTGTGCCATCATCCTCGGACACCATTCTGGGAGGTTTTCGCTCTCCTAACGGCAGGCGCCTTGATCTTGCTGGGTGACGATGGGGAAACGCAACAAATCACGGACAATGTCGGTCGTACCTTCTATGAACCGAATTTGGGCGCAGTTCCGACTCAGTGGCAACAAATTCGTCAAGATCAAAATGCTCGCATTCCTGACTTGGCAAGAGTTCCCCTGCTGCGGACGATGGGAATTGACCCAGCCCTTTTTGAGGCCGTCAACTTGACGTTTCAGCAGTTGCCCGAACTGTACTACAAACGTGGTGATGCTGACACCATTCGACAAGAAATCGCCGGACGGCAAGGTGGACAATATCGCTGGGCGATGCGGTCTGCGGTCATGTCTGCCACGGCTCTAGTACCCAACACCAGTAGTGCTACAGACGTGATTACGGTAGAACGCATGGGATCTTCTGATCCAACTATCTCTCTGGCGACAGCGACTACGGGTGCAGCCAAGCAAGCCAACCTGGAGTTGGTAGGTTGGGCAGAAGGGGATGTAGCCCAGATCAAGCGATTTGAGTTGAACAACCTGACGATGACTCCTGGGCAAGCAATTAAAGCTCGTTTAGCGGACGGCGGGCAAGAACTGCTACTAGAGAATGCTGGACCGGATACTAGATTTGAGCTGAAGGTACAATCTGGCTCCAATCAAGAAGCAGCGACAGTGCGGCCAAACATTACGCTAGAAGCTGGCAAAGCAGCTCGCTTACGGCCTGCCGACTGGGCTACAGATGCGATCGCGACTGCTCCTTTACGGATGGACTTGCTGGACAACTTACAAGGTTCAGTGATCCGTCGGATTGATCTCTAGACTCTGCTTCTGCATCTGCCAATCTTTGCTCTGTCAAAAACTAGAGAGGACACATCTAATCATGGATGTATCCTCTCTTTTAGCTTTTAATGCTTTTGTGTTTCGGTGAGTGGTTGCGCCCTTCTCCAGGATTGATCACCCTCTACTAAGATTTTTTAGAGCGGCGGCCTTGCGTCTTTTCACGTTTGTCTTTTTCGCGTTTGTCTTTTTCACGTCGAGTGCGATCGCGGGATTTTTCCTGTTGCTCTTGCTCACGACGAACCCGACCGGGTACTACTTCCCGCTGCTCTAGCTCCCGCCGACGGCGATCGCGCCACTCGACTGCGGTTAGGTAGGCAATGCCCCCGGTGACGGTAATCAGCAGTCCGAACGCAGCAATAACTAGGACGTTAGAAATAGTAGCTTCCACAATAACTTTTGAATGATTTGAATGAGACTACTCAGGGACGAAATAGTTTTGCTCTTAAAAAATGCTTGGATACGTGAAGCAAGCAACTTTTAAGGTAGTTGACTGAGGCTTGACCTCAACCGATCTGTGGTCCCTCTCTCCCTAGGGACTGCTGTGTATACACGGTGGCCCTAGAAAGAGGGGATGGGGGGAGAGCCTAAAACCCGTTGCGGCCCCAAATTACCATTGAGATCGAAAAGGTGAAGACAGCGAGGAGAGAAACCCAGCCTAGCGTCAGAATATCCATATTGTTAAAGACCAGCCTATGAAACTACTCCGACCCTTATGATAGTTCAAAACTTGAGCAATCCAGGCACTCACTCATGAACCTGGCCCAAAAATATCAGACCCATTTTGCCCGCAGGCTTACTCAACTCAACCCTGACAATTAATTTCAAATTTATCTATCGGGCGGCTCAACCTGATACAATCGCGCCTTGACAGGATTGAGCAAAATTGCGCATGGTAAACGGGTCTTTCGAGCTGAATTTAGCAGAACGCATTGAATCGCTCAAGGCAGGAACCTTAGCCGCTTTGTCTGTATGTGTTGCTTTTGCGGCGATCGCCTTAGTCAACAGTCAAGTTTTGGCGATCCAGTTTGCTAGTTTTGCTAGTCTACAAATCGTCAGCATCGACGCTAATTTGCTCATGAGTGGCGCGATCGCGATTCTAGCTGGTTTTTTGTTTGGGGTTACCTATCGCTACGTCATCCGCGAAGACCAAAATCCTCACCTCAAGTCGGGGGCAGTCTTGGCTTTTGGTTTAGTCCGGGGTTTAGCGCAGGTTGATGTGGGGTTTAGCCTGCAAGGGACACTCTGGCCGTTTGGTCTGCTGGCGATCGAAAGTGTGTGCTTATTTGCGATCGCTCGTTTCACGCTAGACTTTGCAATTCAGCAACGCTGGGTTAAGCGATTCAATTCCAATTAGGCTTTTTTTACCCAATTCCCCGGTTTTGACTTGAGGTAAAACTGGGTTGAACTCAGCAATATTACTAATAAAGCAGCGCCAACTAGCTGATGCAGATTCCGTGAACAGTCTTAGAAAAGTCATGGCTAGCTTGGGAAGCCTTAGGTTTAGTGTCAGCATTTCTGCCCAAATTTTTGGCAACCTTAAAAGTTTAGGAAGCTGATGCTGCCCAAAATTAGCTTCTCAAGCAGCACCTATGCACCACCCACTAGTAGCGACTTCTTGCCAGCCTCATAAGTCAGGCTCCACCCGCTCTCTAGGGCGCATGCAAGATGGCGAAACCATGATTCTCGACCCTGACGGATATGTTTGCAGTTGGAGTGCAGGGCTTCAGAACTTAGAAGCTTACCAGCCAGAAGAAGTAATTGGGCAGCATTTCTCTAGCTTTTTTCCGGCTGAGGATGTGGAGCAAGGCAAACCTAGCCAAATTTTGGCAACCGCGATCGCTCAAGGCTGTTGTGTAGAAGAAGGGTGGCGGATTCGTAAAGGTGGCTCTCGATATTGGGCCAGTGTGGTAGTAACCGCGCTATTTGATATCAACGGACAACTCCAAGGGGTTGCTCAAGTTACTCAAGACCTCACAGCCCATCAACTCACTGCCGAATTCGAGGGTATCGAAGACAAACGCTCTCGGGCCGAAGCCGCATTAAGCATGACTCAAGCAGAATTAATGACTCTATTTGGGGCCATGCAAGATGTGATTTTAGTGATGAATGCTGAGGGCCGTTATCTAAAAATTGCACCGAGTTGCGCTCCTCTCCTATACCGCCCCTCAATCGATTTGGTGGGCAAGACCATGCATGAGGTATTGCCTGTAGCCGCAGCAGACTTTTTCTTGCAACACATTCAGCAAGCTCTAACGACACAAGCCGCTGTCAAGGTTGAGTACAGTTTACCTGTGGAGGATCAACTGATTTGGTTTGATGCCACACTGGTTGCCTTGAGCGAACAATCTGTGTTGTGGGTAGCACGAGACATTAGCGAAGCGAAGCAAGCCGAACAAGCACTGATGGATCAAGTCCGTCTAGCAGCCTTCCGAGCTGATGTGGACGCTTCTCTGACCCGCAGCGACGACCTTCCAGGCATGTTAAAGCACTGCACTGACGCAATGGTAGACCATTTAGATGCGGCATTTGCTCGCGTTTGGCTACTCAACTCCGAAACAGATGTGTTGGAGTTGCAAGCTAGCTCTGGTCTCTATACACATCTAAATGGACCCCATGCTCGCGTTCCTGTGGGTCAGTTGAAGATTGGCCTGATCGCGGCAGAACGCCAGCCCCACTTAACGAATACAGTCCTAGATGACTCACGGGTGGGAGACAAAGCTTGGGCCAAAAGAGAGGGCATAGAGGCTTTTGCAGGCTATCCACTCTTGGCAGGAGATCAACTCTTGGGGGTGATGGCTATGTTTACCTGTCAACCCCTCAAGCCTTCCACTCTAGACGCTCTGGCATTTGTATCCCAAGAAGTTGCCCTTGGTATCAAGCGAAAGCAAACAGAAACTGCCTTACGCCAGTCTGAAACCCAGCTACGAGAAAAGGCTCAGGAATTAGAATCAACGCTTCGGGAACTTAAGCAGACGCAAACTCAGATTATCCAAAGCGAAAAAATGTCAAGCTTAGGACAACTTGTAGCAGGGGTGGCTCATGAGATCAACAACCCGGTGAATTTCATTTATGGCAACCTGAAACATGCCAATGAATATACTCAAGACCTCTTAGGTTTACTACAGCTCTATCAGCAGCATTATCCTCAACCTGCCGCAGCAGTGGCGGCGGAAGTGGAAGCGATCGATCTCGATTTTCTCATGACAGATTTGCCCAAGTTGCTATCTTCTATGAAAGTAGGAGCCGATCGCATTCGTCAAATTGTGGTCTCCTTGCGCAACTTCTCACGCATGGATGAATCCGAGATGAAAGAAGTGGATCTGCATGAAGGGATCGACAGCACGTTGATGATCTTGCAGCATCGGCTGAAGGCAGGGCATGAGCATCCAGCTATTAAATTGGTTAAAGATTATGGACAGGTGCCTGGGGTTGAGTGCTATGTGGGCCAGCTCAACCAAGTCTTTATGAATATCTTGAGCAATGCAATTGATGCCATTGAAGAACGAGATCAACAACGCTCTCCCCAAGACATCGCACAGCATCCTAGTCAGATCTGCATTCAGACTGAAGAACTCCATCCCGAACGGGTAAGAATTACGATCGCCGACAATGGGCCAGGGATGTCTGAAACCGTTCAGCATCGATTGTTTGACCCCTTCTTTACCACTAAGCCAATTGGTAGGGGAACGGGCCTAGGCATGTCCATCAGTTACCAAATTGTGACCGAAAAACATGGCGGTTCACTGCGCTGTGTTTCTCAAGTTGGTCAGGGTACAGAGTTCATTATTGAGATCCCGATTCGGCAGGAACGGAAGGGAGAATGGGGAAGGATGAGGGATGAAAGATGAGGGATGAAAAGTGAGGAGAGAGGAGTAAGGGGTGAGGGGTGAGGAGAGAGGGGGAAAGGAGGAAGAATGAGAGATGTTCGGCTTTGCCGTTTGCGAAGCGTAGGATGAGGGATGAAAGTGTTCCCGCAGGGTAGCAGCAAAAAGAGGGAGTCGTGACATGGTAAGGATAGACTGCGATCGCCCTGCTGGGAACTTTTAGGATTTAGTTGAGAGAAAATTCAGTAAACTCAACCGGGACAAATAACATTTGGCGATCGATCGCGGAGAGGATTTTGTTGTTAGCGCGATCGGATGGGAGACACTGGCACACTAGATCCGCCACGTCAGCCCGATGAATCATACCCGACACTTTAGGATCTTCTGTCAATACTGCGTTTCCAGTCGCAGGTTCGGACTTTAAGCCACCAGGCCGAACGATGGTGCACGTCAAACCGCTCTCTATTAAGTGCTGCTCTGCTTTCTCTTTTTCGATTAATACGGGTTTCAAGGTTTCTAGGGCTTGGGGTGAGAGTGCCACGATACTGTCCCCGCTGCCAATAGATGACACTAAGATAAACTTTTGGGCTCCCGCTTTCACGGCGGCATCGACT
This sequence comes from Trichocoleus desertorum ATA4-8-CV12, assembly GCA_019358975.1. Classification (NCBI taxonomy): domain Bacteria; kingdom Bacillati; phylum Cyanobacteriota; class Cyanophyceae; order Leptolyngbyales; family Trichocoleusaceae; genus Trichocoleus; species Trichocoleus desertorum. The sequence goes on along the minus strand of JAHHIL010000029.1, from coordinate 34,215 downwards.
AGGTTTTTGTTACCCAAATAATCGGCTCGTTCTCCATCCTTGGGCAACCCACCAACAGTACTAATTACAGCTTGTATGGGAGTTCCCTGCATTGCCTGTTCTACGTCAGCTAGGTTAAGAGCGTCACCCAGCACTACTGTAATGCCCATCGCTTCTAACTCTGGACGAGCCGCTTCAGATCGCAACAGTGCTGTGACTTTGATGCCTTGTTCGACTAAACAACGAGCGATTTCTCGCCCTACCCCTCGGCTGGCACCCGCAAGAAAAACATGAGATTCTGAGGTCATTGCTATATCTACTGCTCCAAATCAAGCTTGGTTACATTATGTAGCCATTAGCTTAGAGTAAGGGCGATCGCTTTCACCATGACTTAACTTAAAAAGAGCGATCGCCTTGCTATAAACAGAATAGAAATTGTAATTCTGATTCATCTCAAAGACATAAAATTTTTCACCTATCTATCCACTCTGTTCTAGGATGATCAACAGAACCTTTCAGCATAACTATTGTTAGGCTACTCCTACCTATTAATTAGCTAACTTCGCAGAGTTGCTTGCTTGAGGTCAGAATTTGATAACTTAATCATTTATGTCAAATCATTCACTATGAGTAACTACGTTTTCCAGCCTAGAAAAAACAAGAGTAGAAACAAGTACGTCGGCAGCTGGACAGAGACTGGATGGCAAGAAATTCCATTGACATTTTCACTAGAAAATTTTGCATCTCTGCTTGCTCAAGGTGCTGGCTTGGAAAGCACGACTTACACACATCAAGATATTGCTCATTGGTGCGATCGTTTTCATACAGCATTGATGTATGGTGATTTGACTATTGAGGACGATAGTGCTCTCAAGGTATTTGCAGATGTTGCAGAAGAGGTGTCAGCACAGTGGGATTTATATCTCTCAAATACTTATAGTCTGAAACAGCTTCAGACACTTTGCTTCTCCAAAGTCGAGTTGCCAAATCAGTGGTTTCAGAAGTGGCATGACCAGGTTAAACAGATTTTGCCTTAGCCACGGCGTAACTAGTCGGTTGCATTGGACATCTGAAGCCTTTTATGCTGGCTTCAAGGCTGTTTGCTACCGCTGAACCGAATTGTTATAGATAATAATGGCGATCGCCCACTAAGTAAGTATTAGCTAAAATGCCTGTTCAGACCAAAACTCAGGTGCTCGATCTTCTGAAGCAGCATCAACAGGAATTACAGCGTTTTGGTGTTAAACGTTGCGGTATTTTTGGTTCCTTTGTGCGAGATACTGCTATCCATGAGCAAAGTGATGTTGATGTTTTGGTCATTTTTGAGCCAGAGCAAAAGACATTTGACAACTTCATGCACTTGTCTTTTTTTCTAGAAGACCTCTTTGGCCGAGCCGTTGACTTGCTTACGGTCGAGTCTTTAAGCCCCTATATTGGCCCACGCATTCTTGAAGAAGTTGAGTATGTCTCTGTCAGCCCGTGAATATTTACAGCACATCCTCGACGAAACCACTTACATCTTGGCAAACTCTGCGGGTCTAGCCAAAGCAACCTTTGTGCAAGATGAAACACTCAAACGGGCTTTTGTTCGAAGTATCGAAATAATTGGTGAAGCAGTAAAACAAATTCCTGAGCCTTTACGGCAGAAATACCCTGCTATTGAGTGGAGAGCAATGGCTGGGATGCGCGATCGCCTAATTCACAACTACTTCGGCGTTGACTATGACATTGTGTGGGATGTTGTCGCCAATAAAATTCCAGCACTAGATACTGCTCTGAAACAGGTTCTGGATCAAGAATATTAATTGAAAAAAGGAGAAGAGGTTTGGATTCACTCTTCTCCTTTCATCATTGAATGGATGATGTTTAAGCGATCGCTGCCGCAGATTGGGGCCAACGATTCATAGCATTACCCACTACGGCCAGTTCTTTCATCAATTGGTCAAAGCGATCGGGGGTAAGGGATTGAGGCCCATCCGAGAGCGCTTTCTTGGGATTTGGATGAACTTCGATCATCAGTGAGTCTGTGCCACCTGCGATCGCTGCCATTGCCATTGAGGGTACATACTCCGCTCTACCTGTGCCGTGGCTGGGGTCAATCATAATCGGGAGATGGGTGAGCGATCGCAGCACAGGTAATACAGAGAGATCCAACGTATTGCGGGCATACTGGCGATCGAACGTGCGAATACCACGTTCACAGAGAATCACGTTGGGGTTTCCTGCGGCCAAAACATATTCAGCGGCCATCAGCCATTCTTCGATCGTGGCTGACATACCCCGCTTCAGCAGTACAGGCTTATCTTGAGCCCCCACTTTCTTCAAGAGAGAGAAGTTTTGCATGTTGCGGGCACCCACTTGCACCACATCTGCCACTTCTGCAATTTTGTCTAAATCAGCAGCGTCCATGACTTCGGTAATAATTCCTAAGCCAGTTGCTTCACGAGCGGCGGCTAAGAGACCCAAAGCACTTTCCCCGTGACCTTGAAACGCATAGGGTGAAGTCCGGGGTTTGTAAGCACCACCTCGGAGGAAATGTGCGCCTGCCGCCTTTACCCGCCGCGCCGTTTCCACAATCATTTCTTCGTTTTCGACGGAGCAAGGGCCAGCCACCACTACAACAGGGTGATGCTCACCGAAGTGGATGGGGCCGTTGGGCGTAGAAACTACGACATCGCTAGCTTCTCCGTGACGGTATTCGCGGCTAGCTCGCTTAAAGGGCTGCTCTACTCGTAGTACCTGCTCAATCGCAGGGCTAATCTCTTGAATTTGCAATGGGTCCAAGTCAACAGTTTCACCTACGAGGCCCAAGACCACCTTATGTTTCCCGACGATCTTTTCTGGGGTCAGCCCCCAAGTCGTTAGCTCTTGAACCACACGAGCAACCTCGGCTTCAGAAGAGCCGCTCTTCATGACTACAATCATGCAAAAGTCCTCATGCTTATGAAGATAGCGATTTATCAGAAAATTTCGTCGGAAGCAGCTAGGGCAAATCTTCCTGCTATTTATTAGCGCGCCACGCCGCCGTCATGCGGCCCCAATTGGTACCAAACTCCGAGGCTCCTAATAAGCTACCCGGTGTTTCTTCATCCCAGGAGGCTGAGAGCACCCCGTAGGTAAGCCCTAAAACTCCCAGACCAAAAAAGCCCATACTCACCAGTATCACAGCCACATTGGGCAGCTTAATCCAGTCGTGACTGACTACCCAATAAGCCACAAAAAATGTGGCCATCCCTAAACTCGTAGGGATACCACAAAAGAAAGCCATGCGACGAGCCATGCGCTTGCTCACCGCATCGGGGATAGCCATTTCCTGATTAGAGGATTTTGGAGCATTGGCCTTAGGCTTACTCTCTTGCTTCACCACAGTTTGTGGCGTAGGGTTCTCCGGTTTTGCAGCTTTTTTACGATTTTTAGTGGGTTCAAAGGGTAGGCGTGCTCGATCATCAGATTCAGGAGCCATAACCGCTTACCCTCTAACCGCGAATGCCTAACCGACCGATCAAAGCTCTATAGCGCCCCTGATCTTGCTTCAGGATGTAAGCGAGTAACTGCTTACGATGACCGATCATCTTTAGAAGTCCACGACGAGAAGCGTGGTCTTTTTTGTTGGTCTTGAGGTGCTCACTTAGCTTATTGATGCGCTCTGTGAGCATGGCAACTTGGACGTCCGCAGAACCAGTGTCGGTCTCGTGAACCTGGTAGTCGTCAATGATTTGGTGCTTACGCTCTTGCAGCAGGGCCATAGGATGCAGTTAATTTCTAATCGTAAGTTCAGCAGTCTACCATCTTACCACAAGGATGCTGGACCCCAAGTGTGAAACTTGAAAGTCCAGTTTCCCTGCTTTAATCAAGCTTGACTTGAAGCAAATAACTTTCGGAATTTTTAACCTGAACTGACCTCTCCCCCGTCCCTTCTCCCGCGAAAGAGGGGTGCCGGAGGCGGGGTGAGGTTTGGCTTTGTTGAATCAATTAAGATTGCCAAACAAAGATTTGGGCTTCGTAGCTACCCAGATCGACAATAAGATTATGGTCTCCTGAGTCTACGTCATAGTCTCTGGTCCACTCGTGCCAAGTGCCGTTGGCTGGGAAGTTGGGCACTTGATAGCCTGCCAAAAATTCGTCAGAGAAGTTGGCAACCACGACCACTCTGGAGCCTTCATCGTTCCAGCGGGTATAGGCCAGAACTTTGGCTTCTGGGTTCTCGTGGAAGAAATCGACATTTTCGGTATAGAGGGCGTGATTGGTTTTGCGGAGGTGAATCAAGCCTTTGTAGTAATCCCACAAGTTCCGATTCAGATCGTTTGCTAGTAAAGGCCACTCGATCTTGGCTTGGTCTACGGTTTTATATTTGTACTCGCCAAATTCTTCACCCATCCAAATTAGGGGCACTCCCATTGCGGTCATGAGCAGGGCAGCTCCTAGTTTGGCGCGCTTGAAGGCTTCTTCATTAAAGATTTCGCGATCGCCCAACTCGGCCATGATGTGGTTGTGGTCATGGTTGGTGAGGTAGTTGACGATATTGGTGGCTCCCATGAAGCCTTGTCGTCTCGCGTCAATCACATCTTTGAGCTGCTCTAGGTCGAAAGTATCGCCGCAAATATGCTCTAAGACGCAGTGGTAGAAACTGTCGTGCCAACAACCGTCCATCGGGCCATCGATGTTGGTGATGCTGGGGTTTTCTGGAATATGTTCCGCAATGTTGTAAAACGGCTTGCTGCCTGCGGATTGCTTTGCTTCTTGGACCAACCAGTGCATAAAGTCGTAGTTGGCAATTTGACGAGCGGCATCGTAGCGAACGCCATCAATATGATATTCCTCCGTCCAGAAGCGCACCGTGTCGCCTGCAAAGCGTCGGGCGGGATAGGTATCTAGGTTTTCGTCGTAGTGCTCGTAGTTGAACTCAGGTCCCCAGTTGTTGTCGGGGTCACGGGGTTCTTTGTGATACCAATAGTCGTGATCGATTTGGGTCAGAGGGCTTTCAGCTTCGGAGTGGTTGTAGATCCCATCCATGATCACGCGAATGCCACGGGCATGGCACTCATCGATCAGGCGCTTGAGTCCATCGGTGGTGCCGTAGCTAGATTCGGTGGCGAAGAAATAACGGGGGTTGTAGCCCCAGCTATGGTCGCCGGGATATTCTTTTACGGGCATCAGCTCGATCGCGTTAATGCCTAGATCGCACAGGTAATCTAATTTCTCAACTACATGCTTATATTGACCACGGGCATAAGGATCATCTTCGCCACCCGAAAAGTCTCCCACATGCATTTCATAGATGACTAGCTCATGGTCTGGTGGCAAGGGTTTGTCATCATGTTGCCAGACATAAGTATCAACAATTCTTTCGCCATCTTTAATCCGTACCACCCCATTTTGAGTTGGGTTATCGATATCTGTGGCATAGGGATCGTTTACATCAACCCATTGATCCGGTTCAAAAAACCAGCTCTTGGATTGCACCCGAAATTTATATTGATAAACCCCATCTTCTAATTCAACTTTGGTGCGGAAGTAACCATCTTTGCTTTTCTCCATTGGGATCTCTTGCCAATCGGAAAAAGACCCAACTAAGGCAGCACCTTCGTTATAGGGAGCAAATAAATTAAATTCAATAGGGCTTGACATAAAGCTCTTGAAAGTTGAGTAAGTAAAATACAGGACGATTCTCTAGCTTTTTGCTCAATTAAATCATCCCGCTAGAGTAAGGATGATCACGTTCTTGATTTACCTTGTTTTATGCCTTTAGATAGGGGCGCCACCGAAAATGGAGTTCTTAAAAAAGCCTAAGAGGTAACTGTATAGACTTCTTAGGCTTCAGAGACGAGTTGTTTAAGGCAGCTTTTATGGCTGATAAATCAATACTTTTGCTTCAAGATCTTTGAGTTCCAGGGTGAGGCAACCCGATTCTGCCTGAAATTGGCGATCGCTCAGCCATTCATACCAATTCCCATCTTCTGGAAACTGAGGAATTTGATATTCGGGAAACGACTGATCGGAGAAGTTAGCGACGACTACCACCCTAGAACCCATATCATTCCAGCGCACATAAGCTAGAACTTTATTCTCGATATGTTCGTAGAAGAAATTGACATTATTGGTTTTCAGGGCAGGAATTTTCTTTCGTAAAGTAATCAGCTTTTGGTAATACTTGAGCAAATCCTGGTTAACGTCTTGCTCTAGTAAATGCCATTGCAACTTATTGGGTTGGGTTGTGGTTTCGGTTTTGCGCTTGTACTCCCCAAATTCATCCCCCATCCAAAGCATCGGCAGGCCCATTGCGGTCATGAGCAGGACAGCTCCTAACTTGGCGCGTTGGAAAGCCGCTTGGTCAAAAATGCCGCGATCGCCTAGTTCGGTCAAAGTGCGTTCGCGATCGTGACTGGCGAGATAGTTGACGACCGAAGTGGCACTCGCAAACCCTTGAAGCTTACCGTCAAGTGCTTCCTTGAGTTTGGCTATATCGAACCTGTCGCTGCAAATATGCTCGATCGCGAAGATGCGGAAGCTTTCGTGCCAGCAGCCTTCAAACGGCCCATCTGGTTCTGTAACGCAAATGGCCTCTGGAATATGCTCGGCAATGTTGTAGAAGGGTTTGTTGCCTGCGGCTTTGGTGGCTTCTTGGGTCAGCCAGAGCAAAAAGTCGTAGTTTCCCAGTTGGCGAATCGCATCGTAGCGAATGCCGTCAACGTGGTACTCCTGCACCCAATAGCGCACCACGTCCCCAATAAACTTCCAGGCTGGTTTGACATCTAGGGTTTCGTCGTATTGCTCGTAGTTAAACTCTGGCCCCCAGAAGTTGTCGGGGTCGTCCGGGTAGTGCATGTCGTGGTAGTACCAGTAGTCGCGATCGATCTTGAGGAGCGGACTTTCACCATCGCAGTGGTTATAGATGCCATCGATCAAGACTCGAATGCCTCGGGCATGGCACTCATCAATAAAGCGTTTCAAATCCTCTGGGTTGCCGTAACTAGACTCAGGGGCAAGGAAGTAACGCACCAAATAGCCCCAGCGGTAATTTCCGGTGTATTCCGTCACGGGCATCAGTTCGATCGCGTTAATGCCCAGCTCCACCAAGTAGTCTAATTTCGCGATCGCCGCAAGAAAATACTGCCCCAACGTGACCCCTTCAATTTCACCCACGAAATCGGCGATGTGCATCTCATAAATGATCAGTTCTTCGTTGGCAGGCAGAGGCTGATCATCGTGCTGCCATTCGTAAAACGTGCTGACCTTTTCCCCATCCTTAACCCGCATCACGCCATTTTGAGTGTTGAGGTCGATCTCGGTGACGTAAGGATCATTCACGTCAAGCCACTGGCCTAGCAGGGACTCGGTCTTGGAGATCACGCGAAATTTATACTGATAGACTCCGTCTTCTAGGTCTACCGATGCCCGATAGTAGCCATCTTCTCCTTTGGTCATCGGAGTCTCTTGCCAGTCTGAGAACGTTCCGATCAGTGCCACTTTTTCGACACGGGGAGCAAATAAGCTGAACTCAATTGGGCTTGCCATAACAGTCCTTCAGAAAACGGAAGTTGCGATCGCTGAGAGCGCTATTACCAAGTGTGAATTTTCCTGCTCAGCAACCACATCAGTCTCCAGAAGCACAGAAAGCGGTCAGAAGAGTGGTTTTCTATTGGCTCAACCAGGCGATCGCTTCTCGAATCCAGGTGTCTGGTTCAGCGTTTTTCGCCAAGCTGCTATTTTGCCCCACCGCTTGGAGCGCTTGCGTAATCTCGTCGTTGGTATAGCCTAAAGCCAGCAGCGTCATCTCCACATCTTCTTGAATTTCGGCAGTAGGACCAGCCGAGGGCAAGCTGGACAAGCCTGCATGTTGTCGCCACTCGGCTAGCTTGGTTTTTAGTTCTAAGGCAATCCGTTCCGCTGTCTTGTTGCCCACACCAGGGGTACGGGCTAAGGCTTTCGTGTTGCCAGAGACGATCGCCTGTACCAAATCTTGCAGCCCCATTTTATCCAGCAAGGCCACAGCTAGTTGGGGGCCAATCCCACTGACGCTGACCAATTGCCGAAATAAATCCCGCTCAGCGGCGGTGCCAAAGCCAAACAAAATCATTTGGTCTTCTCGCACCTGTAAATGCGTGAAAACTTGAATAGGCTCGCCTAAATCAGGCAGCTGTTGAATTAAACGGGGAACCACTTGGATGTCGTAGCCCACTTGGTTGACATCTAAGGTGAGTGTGACCCGATTGCTGGGATTTTTTTGAATGCTGGCAACGGTGCCTTGGAGATAACCAATCATTGGGAGAAAGTTTAGAGAAAGCCGAAGTAGTTCAGACCTTCCAGAATACCGCCCGCACAGTGGGCTTTGGCTAAATAGTGATGCTCGAAGGGGTTAGCTTCGTGCCACGCTAGCATTTCCGGTTGGGCGTTGCCGACAATTATTCCTCGTTCCTTCTCCACCGAGAACAAAGCGCAATCATTGCCAGAATCACCACACACCACAGTTTGGGCTGGGTCAATCCCCCAGGTTTGCCGTAGGAACGCCATTGCCCTCCCTTTATCGGCTTGGTGAGGCAAAATATCGAAGTCTTTGCCACTGCTGTAAATCAGCTTTACTTCTAGGCCGCGTTCCTTTAACAAGGCTTCGATTTGGGGCAGAACTTCAACGGCGGCGTTCTCCGTCAAGAAATAACTCACCTTAAAGGGACGCTGTTCTGGCTCAGGCTGAGGCACCAGATCGCCAAAATGCGCCCCCGTTGCTACTACCACCTCTCGATCCCACTGGTGTGAAAGTTTATCTGACCAAGTTGCGTCTGGGGTTTCACTGCCCTTGTAGTAGATTTCGGTGCCCACCGCCACAACTAGGGCATCTGGCTCTAGCAATTGCTGTTCGGCTTTGAGTTCTTGGTAAGACGACAGCGATCGCCCGGTACTATAAACAATTTTGGTGCCATGCTCTTGGCGATGCTGGGCTAGCTTCTGATTCAACACCTGAAGGGCGGCTGCATCTCCTACCAGAGTGTTGTCCAGGTCGGTTACAAATAGAAATTGTGTCACAGCTTCTTTACGCTCCGGTCAGTCCATGAAAAGTTTAAGGGGAGCTTGCTGGAAATCGCTTCCTCTTCAGGAAGAATCATGATTAGAAGGCTGCGATCGCTAAGATTGGTTGGATGAAGGTTTGACTGACGGGAGAAATTCCTATCAATTCTCGATTTTCTTGGCTACCCCAGCTCAATCCCCAAGTTTGGATTCTGGTATTCGGTCGATTGCTCTCTCAAATTGGCAGCGGCTTCACCTTATTTTACGCCCCCATTTTTTTTGTTAATCAGGTGCATTTGTCCGCAGTCGCCGTCGGTTTGGGGCTAGGCAGTGCCTCCATTTCTGGGGTTGTGGGGCGGCTCTTGAGCGGTTCCTTGAGCGACTCTCCGAGTTGGGGCCGACGACGCACATTACTTTTGTCGGCGTTGGTTTCGGCGATCGCTTCTTTTGTCTTGGCTGCGACCACCAACTTTCCCATCTTTGTCATCGGCAACTTGTTGATGGGCTTGGGCTTAGGCTTGTACTGGCCTGCCACCGAAGCGGTCGTGGCCGATCTGACCACTCCAGACCAACGCAATGAAGCTTACGCCTTGACTCGGTTGGCCGATAGCTTGGGTTTAGGGTTGGGTGTGGTACTTGGAGGAGTGTTGATCAGTGCTACGGGGGCTTATCGCACGTTATTTATCCTGGATGGCATTTCCTTTGTGGTCTTCTTGGGTGTGGTTTATGTAGCGATCGCTGAAACTGTGAAACCCAAAAATGAGCCTCAGCAATGGCTAAAAGGCTGGGGCGTAGCTCTACGCGATCGGGCTTTGCTGGTCTATGCACTGGTGAATATTCTGTTCACCACCTATATCTCCCAAATCCAAAGCACCATGCCGCTGTACTTTAGCAACTTTGTTTCAGTTGGCAATGCGAGCCAAGGGTTTGCGCCCAAAGAAATCAGCGCGTTGTTTACAGGGCACTTAGTCTTATCAGTACTGTGCCAACTTCCTGTTGCCCGCTGGCTGAACCGCTTTAGCCGTCCCCGTGCTTTGATGATCTCGGCCTTGATTTGGGCGGTGGGCTTTGTCCTGGTATGGGCTACAGGTGTCACGTCCAGTGGGCAATGGTTGTGGGCGAGCTTGAGTTTGGCAGTACTGGCGATCGCCAATGTAGCTTACACACCTGCGGCTTCCTCATTGGTAGTAGATCTGGCACCAGAATCTTTACGCGGTGTCTATCTCTCAATTAATTCGCAATGCTGGGCGATCGGCTATTTTATCGGCCCGCCACTGGGAGGTTGGGCACTCGATCAGTCCAAGTTTGTGGCTTACAGTTTTTGGTTAGGCTTGGCTTTGAGTGTTGCGATCGCGTTAGGGATTTTGCAGTCCTTGCAACGCCTAATGTCTCAACCTGGATAATTCAGGGCTGTAACGATTTCAGAATTTCTTGAAGACCTCGACAGCATGTAGGGGTTTAGCATTTGGTACTGATGGGAAGACAAAACCGTTAGCTCTTGCTCCAAATGCTAAACCCTAGGATTTGAACGTAGACAACTAATTTAATTGCTCAGCAAGTTGCACTGGGCAAAGCATTCAGTCGGGATTTATTATCTTGCCTCCGACTTGATTGCTGAATGCTTTGCCCCTACCGCGTCTTGTGCTTAACGGCGACGTTCTTGGAGCTTGCGGTATACGGCTTTGAGGTCTACTTTGTGGTGGGCTAGAGCGACCAGCGTGTGATAGAACAAGTCGGCTACCTCACCCGCGATCGCTTCGGCATCGTCATCCTTAAAGGCCATCACCACTTCTGCTGATTCTTCACCAATTTTCTTCAGAATTTTGTTGTCGCCACCCGCCAGAAGTTTGCAGGTGTAGGAGTCAGGGCTGGGGTTGTCGCGGCGATCGCTAATCACACCAAACACTTGGGACAGCGTATCGGCGGGTGGGGGAGTGATGCCACCATCGACTTGATGGAAACAACTGCGCTCTCCGGTGTGGCAGGCAATATCGCCAATTTGCTCCACGCTGACTAACAGTGCATCACTGTCGCAGTCGTAACGCAGCGATCGCACCTTTTGAGTGTGACCAGAGGTTTCGCCTTTATGCCAAAACTCAGCCCGCGAGCGGCTCCAAAACCAGGTTTCGCCCGTCTCTAGGGTTTTTTGTAAGGACTCCCGATTCATCCAAGCCATCATCAACACGGTGCCATCCAAATAGTCTTGGATAATGGCGGGCACCAGCCCCTGCTCGTTGTAGCGAATTTGGTCTACAGGGATAGCTTGACGAAAGGCAGTCGATTCAGGAGCAGACATAACTTCAGCAGTTCCAGCGGAGGTTGGCGCAAGGTTAACCCGTCTAAGATATCATTGCGCGATCGCGATCAAACTGCTAGCTCCATCAAATAGCCCCATCAAAACTTTGGGCGATCGTCGGAACCATTTACGCTCAGTCCCAGATTCATGACCCAGCAACCCTGCTGCTCCTAGAAATGGGATAATTGGCTAGCATAGCTTCTGGAATTGCAGCTTACGCCTGTCTGACAGCAAATATTGAAGCGTTCAAACCAACAGTCTTTGAGCCGAGAGAGTGGATTTTGCCTCTCTAGCTCTACGCCCTAAAAAACTTCAGTTTCAAGTCAGACTTTAAAGTTAAGAGAAACATCAGGAGAGAACCTTGGTTGTCACGACACTTAAAACCACTAAATCAGAAGAAATCTTCGCAGCTGCTCAAAAATTGATGCCAGGGGGCGTTAGTTCTCCAGTGCGTGCCTTCAAATCCGTGGGTGGACAGCCCATCGTTTTCGATCGCGTCCAGGGAGCCTACGCTTGGGACGTAGACGGAAACCAGTACATTGACTATGTGGGTAGCTGGGGGCCAGCCATTTGTGGGCATTCCCATCCGGAAGTGAACAAAGCTCTGCATGAAGTCCTCGAAAAAGGGACGAGTTTTGGTGCACCCTCAGCGCTAGAAAATATTCTGGCTGAGATGGTCATTGATGCTGTACCCAGCGTTGAAATGGTACGCTTCGTCAACTCTGGTACCGAAGCTTGTATGTCCGTGTTGCGCTTGATGCGGGCTTTCACCGGACGGGAGAAAATCGTCAAGTTTGAAGGCTGCTACCACGGTCATGCCGATATGTTCTTGGTCAAGGCGGGTTCGGGTGTTGCGACCCTCGGCTTGCCTGACTCCCCTGGCGTACCTAAGTCCACGACTGCCAACACCTTGACGGCTCCCTTCAACGACCTTGATGCCGTAAAAGCATTGTTCGCGGAGAACCCCGACCAAATTGCTGGGGTGATTCTAGAGCCTGTCGTCGGCAATGCGGGCTTCATTCCTCCCGATGCTGGCTTCTTAGCTGGCTTACGCGAGATTACTCAAGAGCATGGGGCTTTGCTGGTGTTTGATGAAGTCATGACTGGCTTCCGGATTTCCTACGGTGGTGCTCAGCAAAAATTCGGCATCACTCCCGACCTGACCACGATGGGTAAAGTGATTGGCGGGGGGCTACCTGTCGGGGCTTATGGAGGTCGCCGCGACATTATGGCGATGGTTTCGCCTTCTGGCCCGATGTACCAAGCTGGCACCCTTTCTGGTAATCCTTTGGCCATGACCGCTGGCATCAAAACTTTGGAGCTATTACGGCAACCTGGCAGTTACGAGCATCTCGATCGCGTCACCAAGAAGTTGGTTGAAGGTCTGTTGCAAATCGCTAAAGAAACAGGTCATGCGGCTTGCGGCGGCAGTATCAGTGGCATGTTCGGTTTCTTCTTTACCGAAGGGCCTGTGCACAATTACGAAGATGCCAAGAAGTGCGACCTCACCAAGTTCAGCCGTTTCCATCGCGGCATGTTGGAGCGGGGCGTATACTTAGCTCCTTCCCAGTTTGAAGCAGGCTTTACTTCTTTAGCTCATACCGACGCCGATATCGATCGCACCTTAGAAGCTGCACGGGATGTGTTGTCGAGCCTCTAAGAAAGCTGGATTAGATCAAATCTAAACCTCACCCCGCCTACGTCACCCCTCTCCCACGGAATCTGATGTGTATAGCCAGCCCTAACCTGTTTATAGACATAGTATCCACGGGAGGGGAGCCAGTGATTGGTCAAAAAATCTCACTTGAGTTCGATTTGGCTGAGAATAGCTGTGTGGTTCTCTATTTAAGAAGCCTCGCATCCATAAGCTCATGCTTTTACATGGATGTGCTAACTTGCTGCGAGTCATCAGCCATCTCGCTGCCATCACACTTACGGAGGTAGGATGTCAATTTTTAAAGCAGTGGGCAGCAATCTTGTGTCTCAACCCCCAGACCAAGGTGTTGTTCAGCCCCTAGAACAGCGCTTGCAGATTGACCACCTGATCAGTCCTAGTAATCCTTTAGCCAAAGAGCTTACGGCTGGAAAGGATGTGGTGGAGGGTTTAAGCAAAGCGCCTAAATCCTTGCCCCCGCATTATTTCTACGACGATCGCGGCTCTCAGCTATTTGAGCAAATCTGTGAACTGCCAGAGTACTACTTAACTCGGACTGAGACGGCTATCCTCCAGCAGTATGCCTCTGCGATCGCTCAAATTACCGGACCTTGTGAGCTGGTCGAACTCGGCAGCGGTAGTGCCATCAAAACCCGGATTTTGCTAGATGCTTACGCTGCTTTGGATCAGCCTTTACACTACATGCCGATTGATGTCAGCGCTGGCATTCTAGAAAGTAGTGCGCGGGATTTGCTGATCGACTACCCCACCTTGCAAGTCCACGGCTTAGTCAGTACCTACGAGCTAGCCCTGGCGAAGCTAGAGCCTGCCCAACTGCCCACCCGGATGATTTGTTTCCTCGGCAGTTCCCTCGGCAATCTCACCCCAGCAGAATGCGAGGTTTTCTTTAGCCAAGTGAAAGCTTCCCTGAAACCAGGTGAGTATTTCCTATTGGGGTTTGACTTACAAAAGTCACCCGAGGTTCTAGAAGCTGCCTATGACGACAGCCAAGAGATCACCGCAGCCTTTAACCTCAATATGCTGGCCCATCTCAATGGGCGTTTCCAAGGTGACTTTGATATCTCGCAGTTTGAGCATGTTGCCTTCTATAACCAGTCACTGCATCAAATTGAGATTTACTTAAAGAGCTTGCGATCGCAAACCGTCCATCTGCGATCGCTCAACTTAACCCTGGAGTTTGCCGCAGGTGAAACCATTCACACCGAGATCTCCCGCAAGTTTGATCTGTCACTGATGCAGCAAGACCTTAAAGCTAAAGGCTTAAACCCAATTCAAGCTTGGAGCGATCCTAAGCAGTGGTTTGGCCTCGTCTTGTGTCAGGTTTAGCCCAATCCCGACCCTTAGCATAAATCGTTAAAGTCTCGCAGGCTGAAGCCTGGGGCTATTAGAACTAAGCCTGCGGAGGCAGGCTAAAACTACCTTTCTCGAAATCGGACCGTGCATCAACAATCTTCGCTCTCGTAGCCGCTTGAGCCGCTGGTCATTCATGCGGGCAGTTTACTGTAGAGTCAGGAAATTCAACTTTGGAAAATTCCCTTCCCAAGCACTATCTTGCTGCTACGGTTTGTCTACTAGGGCTACTCTTGCCCGCTTGTGGCAATAGGGTATCTGAAGAGATTGGTGCTGCAAGTTCACCCTTCAAGCCCGCTGACACTCTTCCTTCGGCTCTTTCTATGACTAACGGGAATGCTGAGATTGCTTTTGTTTCTGATCGGGACGGTACAGGGGCGCTCTATGTAATGAATGCGGATGGGTCTGGACAAACTAAGATCAGCCGCAATCCTAAGGTTAACTATTACAACCCTGCTTGGTCACCGGATGGTCAGCAGATCGCTTGTTCTGCGGGCCAGGTGGGTAAAAGTAAAATCTCAATCTGTGTGATGAATGCAGATGGATCTGGAGAAGTCAAATTAGCAAGCGAGTATAGCAGTTCTGCTCCTACTTGGTCGCCTGACGGCAAAAAGATTGCCTTCCACGTAACTTTTAGTGGGGGCTTTTTCCCGATGGGTGCCATTTATGTGATGGATGCTGACGGCTCTAATCCAATCAAACTAATCGAGGATGCTGGCGACATGTCGCCATCCTGGTCTCCTGATGGCAAACGCATTGCTTTTACCTCTAGCCAGCATGTGACAAGCCTTAGTATGGTCAATACTGAGATTTATGTCGTGGATGCGGATGGGTCTAACCCAACTCGATTGACAGATAACCTAGTACCGGATGATTCTCCGAGCTGGTCCCCGGATGGTAAGCAAATTGCTTTTGCTTCACTTCGCCAGGAGCGTTTTAACATCTATGTAATGAATGCGGATGGGTCTGGTCAGACTCAGGTAACGCAGAATCCATTCGGTAATCGGAGTTTATCTCCGAGTTGGTCCCCGGATAGCAAGCGACTGGTTTATGCTTTGAAACCGATCGCGTACAAGCGGAAGACCGAGATTTACACGATCAATGTGGATGGCTCTGAGAACACGAGGATCACCGACTCTGAAGCCGAAGAAACAGTCAATGAATTTCCTGTTTGGCGACCCTAATTACCCAATCCTCTACCTCAATAATTTGATATTGCTGAGTCCGGTCGAAAATCACTCGATCCACCTTCACCCCAACCTCCTAGAGGGAATTGAGTTTCTGCTTCCTTCTCCCTAGAGAGCAAGGTTGGGGATGAGGCCAGATTCATTTCTAATTCAGCAACCCCATTACTTCTTCGGAGCTGCTTGTTCAGTCAACTCAGAGTTGAACTCATTAAACATGCGCCGTCTTAGCGGTACAGACTCAGAGCGGGGCAGCAGGTTAAAGACTTCTCGGAAAACATCATCCACTGCTTCAAAGGGAACCTTACCCTTCGCATTCAGCGCCACTTTACCCTCTTGGTTGATCACTACTGTCTGAGGCACAATGCCAGCGTAGTAGTAACCTGGTTCAGTAGGGCTATAGCTAGACTTAACTGGTAGGGCATCCACGTTGATGGGGATAAAGTCCACGACCTTGCCATAAAAACCCTGGAGCTGCGAGACCACTGGGGAAAACTGCTTGCAATCCTTGCTGTCATCCACAAAAAACACCAGTAACGCAGGCTTATGACGCTGAATGGAATCTGCCAAAGTGGTTCTCGGTGGGACCAGTGCCCCATTGCCTGCATAGAGCGCAAAGATATTGCCATCAAAGCGATCGTCGTCGATGCCTGCCCAAGCGGGTGAAGCTCCCACCGACCAGAACCCCGCGATCGCAATCACCAACCCCAGCACCGCAGCCAACACTTGCTGTCGCCATGACCGACGCTGCTTGGGCGATTCTACCTGTGAGGTCAGCTCACTTGCCGTTAAACATTTACTCGCACTTGTCATAGACACAATGGGCAACTTCCACCAGGGAGACATGGTAAAACTCAATTTTAAGGCTTGCTGATTCTAACCTATGTCTTTTGGTCACCACTAGTCGAGTCGGGCTCGGAATATCAAGTTGAGACAAGAAGGGCGATCGCAAAAAATAGCACCTCCTCAAGTTGAGAAAGTGCTGCATAGCATGGATTTAACTTTAGCTCAGGGCTATGAGAAAGTTTTTAGCAGTCTTTTTAGCAGTCAATGACTAGCTGTTCTCAACTAGCTGTGCTGGTGATTGCCGTTGGTTCGAGGACTACGAGCACCCACAGAAGCACCAATCATCGAAGCTACCAAACCGAGCAAGGAGCCAAAGGTGAAAGACCAGCCTGCCTTTGCGGCATTACCCGCTAAGTCGCGAGTACCTTGAGTCGAAAGATTAGGGCTTTGGATAGCGCTTGGGTCAGGGATGTCAATCCCACCGGGCTGCGCTGCGGCAGAGGCAGCATCGGCAGCACTATTCACTAGCAAACCAAAAGTACCAGATACACCACTAGCCAACAACCAAGAGCTAATTGCTAGGGTTGTTGCCCAAAGAATCGCACCATTTAACAGAGCCGTGCTGCGGTTCATGGGACCACAGGTGCGACTTGTAATCCAACCACCAATAAACAGAGAAATAAATAAACTAATAATGCTCCAGATGCCCACAGCGGTTCCAACATCTCCAGCATTGGAGCGGGGAGCACCAGACCCAGCGATGCTAGATAGCCCAATAGCTGCACCGAGAGCACTCAGCACCAATTGGCTAGCCAAAGCGGTGAGCAAACCTGCCAAAATAGGACCCCAACGGACTCGATCATGATACTCAGCCACTGGACCGTAAGCTGATCTTTCTACTACGCTATCTGCTGGCCGATTTGTGTATGCCATAGCTCTATCTTTTCCCTCCCACTGTATAAGTGTCTTAAAGTATTTGCTCTAGCAATATCAACATTTGAAACTCACTTTAAGCCGTCTCTACAACTACTGGCATCTATCGCCGGGAATAAGGGTTTAGCTAGATTGGCCCTCTAAATATAGAAATTAAAATTAGTTTTGCTGGAGAAAGTGGGGATCATAAATTTTTTAGCTTTTTGGGATTAATTTATCCAGATTTCTCATCTAGCTCAACTTAATTTGTCTTAGGGAGCTTTGACCAAGGTTGGCGATCGCCCCCGTAGCAATCCTTTCAGGCGAGTCTAATTTAACTTTAGCTCGACAGCTTCACATTTTTTCACTTCTTTTATTAAGCTTTAAACCTCCATCTTATTGTCGGCAAATTAAGTTCGAAAAGTAGTCTCTATCACAATGTAACTACTATCCCTGAGTTCATGTTCACATATTCTAAAATTTATCCTTCTGGTAAAGTAAGTTTTGAAAGCTGATAAGCCAATTATCAAAAAAGCTCTACGTCCTTAGGTAGAATTTGGACTGTTTTTTGGCAGTCAAGGTGGTAATTAGCAATTCTTTCTCAGCCATTAGTAGTAAGGGTGATTCAGTCCTAGCGCAGCCGAATTGCCGTTCCGGTCGCTGTAATCAACAACAAAACTCCAGACTGGTCGAGGCTGATCGTGCCTGTATCAATCTCGATGCCAATCACAGCATTGGCTCCTAAACGCTCGGCCCGCTTTTCTAGCTCTGCCAGTGCGTCTCGTTGGCCTTGCTCAAAGACCCGCTCATAGCTAGCTGTTCGCCCGCCAATAATGTCTCGAATTCCCGCAAAAAAATCTCGCAGCGCATTACTGCCATAGACCACTTCAGCGGTCACGATACCCAAGTACGCTTCGACAGTTGCCCCTTGAATGACATCAGTTGTTGATAAAATCATCAATTGTCCTCCTGCAACAATACTTAAAAAGTTCAAGCTTCAGGTCAGGGTGCAGCTTCCTCAGCTAGTTTCAATCATAAAAGTTTTGCTCCGAGTGGAACTTGCGACGGATCTCGGTAGTCTCCTTCCTGATCCTTTTTGGAAATCCCAGTAGCCCTTAACACTTGCAAATGTCGTCTAGGAAATTGGCCGTGTATAAACCAACTCTATTAGCAGTGAGTACGCTGTGGTTAGCCAGCTTGGCCTTAGCTGCACCCGTCACTCAAGCCGCTGAAGCAAAGCAGACAACGACAGCAAGCCGCCAGCACCCAGCGATCGCCAACCGTCTGATCGCCAACCGTCTGATCGCTCAAACCAGCAGTGCCAACAGTCAAGAACTCAGCCGTCTCCTCCAGGAAGGTCGCAAACTCGTTGACACTGGGAATTTTTCTGGGGCATTAGCGGCCTACCAACAAGCCGCCAGCTTAGACAGTAAGAATGCCAAGATTTTCTCCGGGATTGGCTACTTGCAGGCTCGCCAAGGCAATTTTCCTGCTGCTGCCGCCGCCTACCGTCAAGCCGTAGCCCTAGACGAGAAAAACGCCGACTTTCAGTATGCCCTTGGCTACAGCTTAGCCAGCTCAGGCGACAACTCAGGCGCGGCAGCTGCTTATCAGCGAGCCACTCAGCTAGATGGCAAAAACACAGAAGCTTATTTAGGGCTTGGGATTGTCTTGGCGCGGCAAGGCAACAACAACGACGCGATCGCCGCTTATCAAAAGGTGATTGGCATTAATCCCAACAGTGCCAAAGCCTACGAAGCCCTCGGCTCCTTATTTTTGGAGCAAAAGCGCTATCGAGAAGCGACCTCTACCTTACAACGTGCTGCTCAACTCGCCCCCAACCGGGCCAGCACACAAATTAACCTAGGTGTTGCGTTCCTCAATCAAGGCGATACCCGTGGCGGTATTACTGCCCTAGAACGTGCTGCCCAGATGGAACCCCGCAACGCTGATATCCATCTGCAAATCGGCAAAATTTTGCAAAACCAAGACGATCGCACTGGAGCCTTACAAGCCTACCAACGAGCAGTGGCCATTAAACCCAGTTTGACCGACGCGCACACCGCCATTGGCGACCTTTACCTAGAAGAGCAAAACTTCCTGCGAGCGATCGTTGCCTATCGCGAAGCTCTAGAAGCTGCTCCCGATGATGCTAGAACCGTCTATAACCTAGCCGTTGCTCTTAGAGGCCGCGATCGCCTAGACGAAGCCAAAGACACCTTCCAAAAAGCCCGCGACTTATTCAAACGCCAAGGTGACAAAGCAGGCGAAGAAAAGGCCGAATCCGCCCTAAAAAGCTTCAAAGACTAAAACCCGTGAATTCTACTCCCCTTCCCTACAGGGAAGGGGCTGGGGGTTAGGTCTCACCCAAGATCTTGGTCTTAGACCAAAAGTAAACACCAAGTTGCGATCGCCAGCTTAACAAGTAAGACTAGATCTCCTGTTCAACCAGACAACCATGACAGTCAAAATCCAGCAATTGAGCCAATGGAAACAGCAAGGTCGTCCCATCGTCGTACTTACCGCTTGGGATTACGCCTTCGCTCAAATTCTGGATCAAGCGGGGGCCGATGTACTCTTAGTCGGAGATTCCCTAGCAATGGTGGCGCTAGGCTACGACACCACCCTGCCCATCACTTTAGAAGAAATGCTGCACCATGCCAAAGCAGTCCGTCGTGGGGTGAAGCAAGCGCTGATCGTGGTGGATTTGCCCTTCTTGAGCTATCAGGAGAGTTGGCAACAGGCCATTCACTCAGCAGGGCGAGTCCTCAAAGAAACAGGTGCCCAAGCCGTGAAACTAGAAGGTGGCTACCCCGCGATCGCTGATACCGTTGCTCATTTAGTCCAAGTTGGCATCCCAGTCATGGGGCATGTCGGTCTTACCCCCCAGTCAGTGCATCAACTGGGCTATCGTCAACAAGGCAAATCCGTAGAAGCGAAGGAGCGGATTTTGGCAGAAGCGATCGCCCTTGAGCAAGCAGGAGCCTTCGCGATCGTCTTAGAACATATCCCTACTGAATTAGCCCAGCAAATCACGCAAAAACTCACCGTTCCGACTATTGGCATTGGTGCTGGTCCTCATTGCGACGGTCAGGTGTTGGTCACAGCGGATTTGCTAGGGCTTTCCAGTTGGCAACCCCCCTTCGCCAAAACCTACGCCAACTTACGAGAGAGCATTACCCAAGCGGTACAAACCTTTGCTACCGAAGTGCAATCTCGTGAATTTCCTCCCAACCAGCCCAAACCCTAAAAGCACTAGAGCTTTTCTTCTAGCGGCTTGCAGAAATCATCGATTCCAGCTTTAGCGGCGTAGATACTCACGAGGGTAGCCAGTTCCCAAGGTAGAGCATTTGTCGTGACTAGCTGTGTGATGGTAGTTGCCACACGGTTAGTTTCTAAATCAGCTCGCAATTCAGCTTGGCACAGCCTAGGTCGCCAGCGCTTCGCCAATCCTGCGATCCAGCCCTCAGATGTGGTGGGTTGCTGCCCGACATGAATTGCTAGGGCGATCGCGGCATCTTCTAAATCGCCCTCACAGTCTTCAACTACATCTAAAGCGACTAAAGCCTGGGGATAATCGCTCAGTTCGGCGCGAAAATCAGAAATTTCTGTCGGCGTGAGAATTGTATTCATAATCAAATTAACTAGACGAACGAATAGAAGCTGATGGTCGCTTTACTTCTGGCTGAATAGGCCGTAATTCTTGCACCAATTCTTCAACTGATCCACGAAGTTGGTCAACTGCCAACTTTAGGTCTGTAATTTCCGTATCAAAGCGATCTAAGCGTCCTTCTATCGCTTTGAAGTCAAAATTTCTCTGAGCGGTTGTCAATTGCCAGAAAGAACAATTGAGAGCAGCAAGCACTTTTTGAACGGTAGAAAAGTTGGGATCGTAGTCCGAATCATTCAGGATTCGATTAATTTGCTGAGTATAGCCCAAAGCGCTGCCTCCATGCTCTTTAGCGATTCGTGCCGAGATTTTGCGAATGCTCATCTGCTGAGTTTTCATCAGCTCTCGGATTAATTCCACCACATTTTCTTGCATAAACCTCCCTCATCTACTAGGCTTAAATTAAGAACTTGAATCACTAAGTGACCTTCACCTCGCGGCGGGGGCCACTTTTTTATTGCTGTTTGTTTCTATAAGTAATCAAATTAGAAATAACAGTTCAACATTTAAGAAAAAAGCAGCAGGACAAGGGTCCTACTGCTACTACATTCCTCTCAAAAATTGCTTCGAGAGGAGAGAAGCTTAACGCTTAGGTGACTACAGCCCAACAAACTCGCGGGTCTCTAGGCCAGTCAGCTGCTGAGCGATCGCTAGACGCGCTTCTAACTTGGCGACGCTAAACTCATTGCGCAAGTGCTCTAGATGAGCCAAGGCATTGGATTTCTCGGTACTCAGGCGCAGCAGGGCATCCATCGCATGCTGATATTCAGGATTTGCTTGCAGCACTTCGAAGCGGCGCGCCTTGCGTTGGTTGTCATTCTTCAAGTTGGTTTCAAACGCCACGACCAAGTCAGCATTGCCTTCTAAGCGAGCAATATGCTGGCGGGCTTCCCCAATTTGGTGTTCTAGCTCATTCACCGCTTGAGCAGCTTGAGCGATCGCGGCGGGATACTGACTAATACTGAATTTCATAGATATCTTTCCTAAGCAAACTGAGAACTTGAATGTGAGTGTCAGGAATCAATCGGAGGCTGAGGAGAATAGCAACCCAGCCCGGAGAGCAATAGGCATCAGCGTGAATTACCCGACGCTCATCGCTAAACGATAGAGCGCGGGCTTCCAACTTCAACGGGAGCTACCTCCGAATTCATGGATTTTTTACGTCCAGAACCCTTCGGATTTACACTCCCTCGATTGGCAGTAGCGCTGATTCCCAACGCCAGTAATCGCAAGCCTTCATTTCTGATATTGATTGCCGCATTTACATCCCGCTCATGCCGTTGCTGGCAGTGCGGGCAATCAAAGAAGCGGACAGAGAGATCCATTTTGGGGATTTGTAGCAGCGTGTTTGAACACAAATGAGACGACGGGAAAAATCTGTCTACTTCAAGATAGGTTTTGCCGTCAAACTCGGCTTTGTACTTGAGCATGGTGCAAAACTTACCCCAGCCCGCATCGCTGATGGCTTTGGCAAGAGTATGATTTTTTACCATGTTCTTGACTGCCAGATTTTCCACCACTACAACTTGGTTTTCGTTGACTAGCTTGCGAGATAGTTTGTGGAGAAAATCTTCTCTGACTCTGGCAATTTTGCCGTGAACTTTAGCGACCAGGCGACGCGCTTTTATGCGAGTCTTGCTGCCCTTGGTTTTTCTGGATAGCTTTTGCTGCTTGCGCTTTAAGTTCTTGGCATGTTTCTTGAGGTGCCTGGGATTGTAGAACTTTGAGCCATCGGAAGTAACGGCAAAATCAATCAATCCCAAGTCAATCCCAACAGCTTTACCGTCGCTGCTGATTTCAGGCTTAGCCGTACCGTCATCGATCAACAAAGAGGCGAAGTAGTGTCCTTCAGGGGTCTTAGATACCGTAACGGTCTTAATCTTGCCTGTAGGTAAAATGCGATGGATTTTAGCTTTTACGGTGCCTAGATTTCCAGGGAACTTAATCGCATCATCGCCGTGAAGTTTTACGTTGGCAGGATATTGAAGCGACTGTCTATCAAACTTGCTTTTGAATGTGGGGTATTTTGCCCGCCCTTCAAAGAAGTTGATAAACGCTTGAGACAGATTCAGGATCGACTGCTGGAGGCACTGTGAGTAAGTCTCCTTGAGCCATTCGAACTCCTTCTTTAGCTCTGGTATCCGCTTCTTCATGTCGTAAGCAGATACGCCTTTACCCGTTTCCTTGTAGGTCGCGGACATTAAGGAAAGCGACTGATTCCAGAGCCATCGAGTTGCGCCAAAATCTTTGGACAACTGAATGACCTGCCCATCAGTCGGATAAATTCGTACCTTGGTTGCTTTTAGCACGTCCTTATTTTAGCGTATTTTTGAATTTCTGATAAGCACTATAAATAGTGTGTTTCTTCGGGCGCTGTTACCTTCCCTGTCCTGCGGAATCGGTCAGGCAGCGCACCCTCAGTCACGCGCTTCTCATCCCGACGCTGACCTTTCAGGTACAGCGCGGGGCTTCCCCGCTAGTAGCTAAATTACGCAGCTAATTCTTCTAACTGCACTCGCTGCGATCGCACGGCTGCGTCCAGATCACTCGGAAGCAGACGCTTCGTTTGAGCATTCGGTGCGGTTTGTTCTAACACTTGAACTTCAATATTGACCGCTACCAAATAGGAGCCAGCCGCTTTCCCTACTGCCTCAGCAATCAGCTCGGCTAGGTCAGGGCGATTGGCGGTGATGGGGTCGCGGAGGGTGCAACGGTCCCAGTCATATTTGGCGGTTGGGTCCACGCTGAGAATGTAGTGCTTAGTCATGGCGCAAGAACTTGAATCACTATCCTTATTGTAGTGCATTACCACAACACTTTCAAGAGAAAACAAGCCCGCTACGCCACGCTTAAGCCGCTAATCCAGGAGGCACCACTTGCAAGGCGCGATCGCGAATATTAGCTCGATCAACGCTCAAATTGGGCCGCTTACCATCCATCCGATCCCAATAAGCCAACACCTTTGCTAGGTCAGTATGCTGCGGTAGAGCGATCTCATAGGCGTACTGAAGCAGCATTTTCCCTCGTCGGAGCTGATAGTTATAACCCAAGCCTGAAAGGTACTTAGCGAAAGCTTGAGCCTTACTCAATTTGTCAAAACCAAAGTAGCAAGCGGCAGTGGGCCCACCCGATTTTGGTAGCTTCTGGAACGGGCTACGCACGACCAAAACTCGCGGCGATAAATATTGACCGACGCGACCTTGCTGTAACGAAAAAAAGCGACCGATCTGCATATTTAGAACTTGAATCTCACTAGATCTATTGTAGTTTATAGTCACTACATATAGGGTGCCTATGGAGGTCGTATTTTAGGGTAATAACCACCCTGAAACGCTGAAAAATCAACCGTTTTTTAAGATTGAATTGAGCCGTTGTACTTCTATATGATTATAGTATTTATGTACTGATAGCGTCTGGGTTCAATCCAATAGCATCTAGATAGCATTAGGGGTGAGTATGTCACTATGGCAGCAAGTCACGATTGTGATTTGTTGTTCATTACTTCAGAACTATGGCTGTAGAAGCAGTAACAGAGGGAGTAGCCATTGAGCAAAATCTCAAGCAGTTCCTCCTGGTGCTCTCTGTTTCCTTAAGTGTGGCCACCCTACCCCGGATCATTAGCTGGTTTCGCCAAATTCCCTACACACTACTGTTGGTGATTGTGGGGCTAGGGCTGGCGTTTATTGATATTCGCTTAGTGAATCTCTCGCCAGAGCTGATTCTGTCTATCTTTTTACCACCGCTGTTATTCGAGGCAGCTTGGAATATCAAGTGGTCTAATCTCAAGCAAGACTTGATCCCGATTAGCTTATTTGCAGTGCTAGGGGTGGTCATTTCGATCGCCGGGGTCGCTTGGGGGTTGATCTACTTAGGAGGGGTCTCCTTGACCACAGCCCTGCTAGTCGGGGCTAGCTTATCCGCCACCGATCCGGTGTCTGTGATTGCTTTATTTCGAGAGTTAGGCGCAGGTAAACGGTTGACCACCTTGATGGAAGGCGAAAGTCTATTTAACGATGGTATGGCTGTGGTTGCCTTTGGGTTTCTGGTGGGCCTGCCCCTCGGCACTAGCAACTGGGATATCTCAGATCTGCTCGCTAGTTTAATTGGGGTGGTTGGGATCGGGATTGGCGTGGGCTGTCTGATTGGCTTTGGCCTTTCCTATCTGACCCAGCGGTTTGATTTACCCTTGGTGGAGCAATCTCTGACCCTCGTTTCAGCCTACGGTACCTACTTAATTACCGAAGATTTGGGTGGCTCTGGTGTGATCGGTGTGGTCACGGCTGGCATTATTTTGGGCAACCTTGGTTCTCGCATTGGCATGAGTCCTCGAACTCGGTTGGTAGTCACTGAGTTTTGGGACTTCTTGGCCTTTTTCGTCAACTCGATTGTCTTTTTATTGATTGGTGATCAAATTCATTTTTCGGTGCTGGGCGCTAACTTAGGCACGATCGCCATCACCATTGGAGCCATGCTGCTCTCCCGCGCGATCGCTATCTATGCTTTAGGTGCCCTGAGTAATGGGGTCGCTAAATCTCTCATTTCCTTACCGGATCAGACGGTGTTGTGGTGGGGCGGGTTGCGGGGGTCAGTCTCTATTGCCTTAGCCTTGAGTGTGCCCACGATGCTGGGAGAGCGAGAAGAAGTGATTGCTACTGTTTTTGGGGCGGTTCTATTCACTCTCTTAGTTCAAGGACTCACGGTCAAACCTTTGCTAGAGCGGCTAGGGCTCCTCAGCGATCAACCCATCCAGCAAAAATATGTAGAGACGATCGCTCGTTGGGTGGCGATCAATCGAGTCAAAAAACACTTGACGCAAAGCGATCGCCCCGAAATTGACCCCGAATTTTATCGCTACCAAACTGCATTGGTCAAAGGTCAGCTCAGCGATTTGCAGAGTGAGATTGACCAACTCCACAATGAGTATCCTGACCTACGCGATTTTAGCCATGAGCTTCTATGGGAAGAACTCACGGCGATCGAAGCTGACACCTATGCAGAATTTGTGCGAGCAGGTCGCCTGAATAGCAAACTAGCTCCTCTGCTGGCAGAAAACTTAACTCAGGTTGAAGAGAAACCCCTGTAGTCTATGCAGCGAATCAGACCCCATTTCAGGTGTTAGATCATCAGCAAATGCGGTTAGTCTAGTTTAAGTCAGTGAGTTCAATATTCTAAGGAAGCAATTTCATGACCGCGACTCCCATCCGGCTGAAGCACGAAGTCAAAGATTTATCACTTGCACCCCAAGGCAGACAGCGGATCGAATGGGCTGGGCGCGAAATGCCTGTTCTACGTCAGATCCGCGATCGCTTTGCTCAAGAAAAGCCTTTTGAAGGGCTGCGTCTCGTTGCCTGCTG
Organism: Trichocoleus desertorum ATA4-8-CV12; assembly: GCA_019358975.1. Lineage (NCBI taxonomy): Bacteria > Bacillati > Cyanobacteriota > Cyanophyceae > Leptolyngbyales > Trichocoleusaceae > Trichocoleus > Trichocoleus desertorum. Next base: position 8,006 of record JAHHIL010000029.1, on the reverse strand, counting down.
CCACGTTACCACGGAAACTGCTCACTTGGCGATCGCGCTCAAGGCGGGTGGAGCCGATGCTATCCTCATTGCCAGCAATCCTCTGTCTACTCAAGATGACGTGGCCGCCAGCTTAGTCGCTGACCACGGTATCTCTGTATATGCTCAAAAAGGCGAAGACAACGACACCTACCACCGTCACGTCCAAATTGCGCTCGATCATCGCCCCAACATCATCATCGACGACGGTAGCGATGTGGTTGCGACCTTGATTCAACAGCGCCAGCATCAAATCGCTGACCTGATTGGTACCACCGAAGAAACCACCACTGGGATTGTGCGTTTGCAGGCCATGCTCAGAGATGGCGTGCTCACTTTCCCTGCCATGAACGTCAACGACGCCGACACCAAGCACTTCTTCGATAACCGCTACGGCACAGGCCAATCCACCTTGGATGGCATCATCCGCGCCACCAACATTCTGCTAGCTGGTAAAACCCTAGTCGTAGCAGGTTACGGCTGGTGTGGTAAGGGTACAGCAATGCGGGCTCGCGGACTAGGCTCCAACGTCGTCGTCACCGAAATTGATCCCATCAAGGCGATCGAAGCAGTCATGGATGGCTTCCGGGTCATGCCCATGTCTGAAGCTGCCGCGATCGGCGATATCTTTGTTACCGTTACAGGCAACAAGCATGTCATCCGGGCTGAGCACTTTGAAGCCATGAAAGATGGTGCGATCGTTTGTAACTCTGGTCACTTCGACATCGAAATTGATCTCAAATCCTTGGGTGCTAAAGCGACCGAAGTGAAGGATGTTCGTAACTTTACCCAAGAGTATCGCTTGCAAAACGGCAAATCGGTTGTAGTACTAGGAGAAGGCCGCTTGGTCAACCTGGCCGCAGCAGAAGGCCATCCCAGCGCTGTAATGGATATGAGCTTTGCCAACCAAGCTCTCGCTTGCGAACACTTAGTCAAGAACAAGGGGAATTTGGCTCCTGGCATTCACTCTATCCCCACCGAAGTCGATCGCGAAATTGCGCGTTTGAAACTGCAAGCAATGGGTGTGCAAATTGATACGCTAACCTCTGAGCAGATTGAGTACATTAACTCTTGGACTGCTGGAACCTAAACCTAGTTTTTAGCATTCTCTAAATTGGGGCGTTCTCAGCGCCCCATTTGTTTATGTTCTAAATCACCCGTGAGGAATTGAGCAGATGGCTGAGTGGATTACTAACACCATGAACTCCCTAGGCTACGTGGGTATTGGTCTATTGATGTTTTTGGAAAATCTCTTTCCACCCATTCCATCCGAGCTGATCATGCCTCTGGCAGGCTTCACAGTTTTTCAGGGCAAAATGCAGTTTTTCTATGCCGTCTTAGCAGGGGTTGTGGGCACAGTATTAGGAGCCTTGCCTTGGTACTATGCAGGCAAGTTACTGGGGGAAGAACGGTTGAAGGCTTTAGCCGATCGCTATGGCAAATGGCTGTCTATTTCTAGCAAAGACATTGACCGAGCCGATGACTGGTTCGATCGCTACAATGCCAAAGCTGTCTTTTTCTGCCGTCTTGTCCCTGGTGTCCGGACGTTGATTTCTCTCCCTGCGGGTATTAGCGGTATGCCAATGGTACCGTTCCTGATCTACTCCACCCTAGGCACCACTTTATGGGTGAGCCTGTTGACTTACGCAGGTTATGCACTTGGCCAAAACTATCATTTGGTGGATCAATATATCGGCCCGCTCTCTAAAGTCGTCCTCTGCATTCTGATTGCAGCCTTTATTATTTGGGTGGTCAAAAAGAACTGGAAACGCGCCTAAGTTTCCTCAGGCTAAGCCATTCAGAAACTACCAAAAGCTGGTAGCGTCAGACAAAGGAGAGAACACTTGCTGGACGCTATCCCTTGAAGACACGATCGCACTATTGGCAGCTACTGCCGTATCTCAAACCTCATTGGCGCACGATCGCTCGAGCTTTTGCTTGCACCCTGGTATTTACCGCTTTTTGGCCTGCTTTAGTCTGGCTAGCAGGGAAGCTGCTGAGTCTCACTGCTAAAGGAGATATAAGGGAGCTGGCTCAAGTCGCAGGCGTAGTTGCCGTCGGGTTTCTGGTGCAGAAAACGGCTCAGTATGGGCAAGATTCGCTGATGGCTAAGGCAGCGTTAGCGATCGCCTATGACCTGCGGCGGCGAGTCTATAGCCATCTGCAAACCCTCAACCTCAGCTATTTTGAAACTGCTCAGACCGGAGACTTAACCTACCGCCTGACCGAAGATATCGATCGCATTGGCGAAGTTGTGAACAAAATCTTTCATGACTTTATCCCTTGCGTGTTGCAACTCGTAGTCGTGTTGGGCTACATGATTTATCTCAACTGGCAATTGACCCTCGCCACCTTTCTCGTTGCCCCGCTGATGGGGGTTCTGATTAGCTGGTTCGGTCAAAAAATGCTGCTTTTCTCTCGCACCAGCCAAAACCGCGTCTCTGATTTGTCCTCCCTGCTCACCGAAGTCTTCAGTGGTATTCGTTTAGTGCGAGCCTTTGCTGCCGAAGACTATGAAATCGATCGCTTTAGTCGCGAAGCAGAGCGCAACCGCCAAGCCAAATATTTAGCGGCTTGGTTACGAGCGGTACAGTTTCCCGTGGTGGGTTTTCTCTATGCGTTGAGCGTGCTGTTGCTGCTGCTGTTGGGCGGTTGGCAGATCTCCCAAGGCAACCTAACTGGAGCTGAGTTTGGTAGTTATGTGGCGGGTGTAGGTTTACTAATTGATCCGATCGCCCACATTACTGATAACTACAACGAGTTCAAGCAAGGAGAAGCCTCGGTTGATCGGATCTATGAATTGTTTGCCATTCAACCTGCGGTGACTGAAAAAGTTAATGCTCGACCCACGCCTGCGGTAACTGGCAAAGTGGAATGCCGCAACATTGGTTTTAGCTACCAACCCGATCAGCCTGTGCTGCAACACCTCAGCCTTCTAGCTTTGCCTGGAGAAGCGATCGCCCTAGTCGGTGCTTCTGGAGCGGGAAAAACTACTCTTGTGAACCTTTTACCTCGGTTTTACGATCCTCAGGTAGGGCAAGTGCTGATTGATGGCGTAGATATCCGCGATGTCACTTTGCGCAGTTTACGGCAGCAGATTGGGATTGTCCCCCAAGAAACGATCTTGTTTTCTGGGACGATCGCCCAAAACATTGCCTTTGGTCGCGCTAACTTCGACCTGGATGCTGTGGAAGCTGCTGCCAAAGTTGCCAATGCTCATCAGTTTATTACCCAGCTTCCGGAAGGTTATCAAACTTGGGTCGGAGAACGTGGCGTTAATTTATCAGGAGGGCAGCGCCAACGAATTGCGATCGCTCGTGCCGTGCTCCTAGACCCCCGCATTCTCATCCTCGATGAAGCCACCTCAGCTCTAGACTCCGAATCTGAAGCCTTGGTACAAGAAGCGCTAGAACGGCTGATGCAAGGCCGTACAGTCTTTATCATTGCCCATCGTCTTGCCACAGTTCGGCGGGCCGATCGCATTTTGGTGCTAGAAAAAGGCCGTGTGGTGGAGTCCGGGACTCATGCGGAACTTTTAGCCCAAGGCGATCGCTATGCTCGCTTCTATGCTCAACAATTTCAAATCGGCTAGTTAAAGCGTTTCTAGATAGCTCAGCAAATCTGTCATTTCTTGCGGACTCGGCTGGAATTGTGGCATTGGGGGCGTTCTGCCACTAATCACCTGATGAATCAGCTTCAGCTTCGACTTTCGCTGAGAAATATTACGCAAACTCGGACCCACACGACCATCCGCTTCTAGCCCATGACATCCAGCACAATTCATTTGAAAGATGGCATGGCCTAGAATTGGGTCTCCTCTTAGAGACAACACACTCTTGACATAAGGATCAGAAACTTGCCATTGGTGGACACCCAGAATCACCAACAAAATCGTCAGCAAAATTGATAGCGCAATTAAGCTGATCTTCTGAACTAAAATTTCGGGCTTAATCGTCTGGTTATCCAAAAGTTTTCTAACTGTGAAGGAGATATACAAAGAATTTTTCATTCAATAACATAGCTTAAAAGTTTCAAAGCGTGCAGGCAAGTTTGGAGAGTTTTTCCAGACGGGTGAGCGAAGCCTCCGATCCCACTGCTGCATAGAAGACTAAAGGTTTGATGAAACTCTTTTTTTCCTAGCAAGAGCTAGTAGTATGAAAAACAGGCAAGAAACGTTAACGTACTGCAAACACTCATAAGGAGATTTGACGTGGTAGAGCCTTTGCTTTCGGGGATTGTTCTCGGTTTGATTCCCATTACCTTAGCTGGATTGTTTGTCGCAGCGTACCTACAGTACCGTCGCGGCAATCAGCTCGGTCTGTAACACCTCGCCCTGGTTCATTAGGAGTTTTACCCTTGGAGCCAGGGCTAATTTTTGACTACAAGTTGCGATCGCTCCAAGCTGCCATTACCCCCAGAGATCGCTCAACATAGTTATTAAGCTGTCTTTACTTGTTAGGTTGCCCAAATCTGTTTCTAGCCCTGCAAATCAAATTGGGGCTTGGCAGTAAAACGTTAAGGCGGTGTTGCCATAGGTTTTCTGACGACAAACTTCTAGCGTTGGTATCTGAGTGATCGTCCAACCTTGGGGGTCATGTTCCACAGCAATTTCACCACCGGGTGCTAAAAGCTGATAATGCGCGATCGCTTCTAAAACAGGTTGATACAAATTGCTGGCATAGGGCGGATCAAAGTAAATGCAGTCAAATTGTTTCCCCGCTGCTCCTGATAAGCGCTGTAAGATATCCCCTCGCCACACTTGAAATTGTTGGTCTGGTTTGGCTACCTGCTGCCAATTTTGCCGAATCAAGCTACAAGCTCGGTTCGATTGTTCAATTCCTAAGACAAAAGTAGCGCCACGACAGAGAGCCTCCGCGCCCATCGCCCCACTCCCGGTACACAAGTCTAACCAACGGCAACCTTCAAGCCTTCCCTGCCAGATATTAAACAAAGCTTCCCGAACCCGCGCTGACGTCGGTCGAGTGCCCTGTCCAGGTAAAGTTTTCAGTTGGCGATTGCCATAAATCCTTAAACTCATGAATTAATACGGTGAGCGATTACCATAGGCATCTCAGCAGGAATAAACATGCTTGCGATGTTCGCGCCTAAGCTCAGCGCCTAAGCCAAAACAGTAGATCGAACTTGACTGACAAAGTTCGCTAAAATCTGTAGACCTGATTCAGAAGACTTTTCGGGGTGGAATTGCACTGCCATCAAATTTCCCTGTGCGATCGCCGCTGTCACGGTTTGAGTGCCATGCGTCACTGTGGCAGCCCGAACTTGGGAGTCAATAGGGTCAACATAGTAAGAGTGGACAAAATACACCCAAGGCTGAGCAGGCAAGCTTTGCCAGATGGGTAACTGAGATTGCGTAAAGTTGAGTTGATTCCAACCCATGTGGGGAATTGTAATTCCAGGCTCACGACGAAAGTGCCGCACCACTCCTGGCACAATCCCTAAGCCTGGTTCTTGGCCTTCCTCACTGCCGTCAAACAAAATTTGCAAACCTAAGCAAATGCCTAGAAATGGCTTACCACTAGCGATCGCTTGTTTGATTGGTGCTTCTAAATGGCGCGATCGCAAATGTTGCACTGCTGGATCAAAAGCTCCTACACCAGGCAATACCACGGCATCAGCTTGGTCAATTTCATGGGGGCGATCAGTAATTTGAGGTGTGGCTCCCGCTCGCTCTAAACCTTTGCATACGGAGTGCAAATTGCCCATGTCATAATCGACGACCGCAATGACTGCCATTAATCCACTTCCCTGTGCTGATTCATACTTTTATTGTAGTTGGTTGTAGATTACCTCTCATGCCACGAAGTATCCTTCTCACTTCTTTTGACACCTGGCAACCCCACCAGCGATCGAATTCTTCCGATGACTTACTGGAGATAGTCTCCCACCAAAATCCTTATCCTCAGCAACTGCACTTCCTCCGCCAGATTCCAGTTGATTTTGATCTCGCCCCCAGTCAGCTTCTAGCCAAAGTAGATGAATTACAACCCCACATCATTCTTTGTTGTGGTATGGCAGAAAGTCGTAGTCTACTCACGGTCGAGTCCAATGGCAAACATGACAGCGAAGTTATTACCACCCCTCTAAATTTAGAATCTTTAATCGCAGACTTACCGACCACAGCTATTAGCCATGATGCAGGGCAATTCGTTTGTAACTGGCTCTATTACTCTCTCTTGAAATACAGCAGAGAGCAAAAGCTACAGAATTATTGCCTCTTTGTTCACGTACCCATTTTGACTCCACAGAACATCGAATTCATGGTGTCAGATTTTTTAACCATTATGCAGCGCCTGCTCAGCCTCTAGGTGACTGCATTTACTCCAGCTAAATTTTCTCAAACCCAATCATAGAAACTTCCTACACCCCGTAAACTTCTTATTACTGACATGTTTCGAGTGAACTATCGCATGTTCTCGTTGTTGCCCCTATTAACTTTGGCTCAAGCTACTCCCGCTCCACCTTCCCCACCACCCTCTGAAGAATTTGTGCGGCTGCAAGAAGTCAGACCGTTGCTCGGTCAGTTAGACGATGTTCTGGTCTTCAATAGCAACAGCCCAGAAGTTGTGCAAAAGGAAGGCATTCTCCTTTCAACTTTTCCATCTACAGGCAAGCGCTTTCCTGCTGCTCATCTCAACGTCCCATTGCAAGGCCGCTTCGATCTCTTCGCTCATCACATCGCTAAAGCGACGACTCCTGAGGATCTGAAAACACTTTATTTGGGTGCCATCCTCCACAATTCCAGCACCCAACCAGTCACGGTTGACATTCTGCAAGCTGCCAGTTATCTCAGCCAGCCCGATGCACCCTTTATTGAGCTACCTCCCTACGTTGAGAATCCAACAGGTAGTGTGTATGCAGGCCCAGGCGATCGCGCTATGAATGATGTTCTGCGAGGTAAACGGCAGGACAACTTCCCAGCACAACTGGTCATTCCACCGGGAGAAAGCCGTATGCTGCTCAATCTCCCGATTCCAGTAGCCACTCTTGACCCACCAATCAATGGTCGTTCTACTCTCATGCGCTTACGCAGCAACGGCCCCGTTTACATGGCTACCTTAGGGATGTTTGCGCGTGCCAATACAGAGGGCACGGAACAGGCTCCCACCCTAGAAGAATGGGAAACTCTCTTAAACAATGGTGACTTATCAGGGCCACGCGATCGCACACCCACACCCCCGGATGTCAAGACAGGCCAAGTGATCTATAGCCGAGTCGCGGGAGTTGCTCAAGGATCTACCTGGCGATCGCAACTTGTAGATAACCCTACTAGCCAATTCCTGACAATTCCTGCAGTTGGAGAAGCTTTTTCGTATGGTCTCAGCACACTACTAGCTGGCACTTTAGGAACTACTCAGATTCAAAGCGCTCCGTTGCTAGCTCGCTATCCTGACACCGCTTACCAAGCTCATGGCAATTACGCAATGGAGTACAACTTAACCCTGCCGCTAACTAATCCCACTAACCAACCTCAAACAGTTGCTATTTCCCTAGAAACACCTTTGAAGGAGGATACGCTTAGCAAGCAAGGATTACGTTTTCTAGAGCCACCTGCTCGTCAAGTGTTCTTTCGTGGCAGCGTTCGCATCCGGTATAACGATGAGCGCGATCGCCCCCTTACTCAATATATCCATCTAGTACAACGACGTGGTCAAGAAGGTGAACCTCTCGTAACCCTAAATATTCCTGCCAACCAACGTCGCCTTGTCCAGGTTGATTTTCTCTATCCCCCTGACTCAACACCCCCTCAAGTTCTAACAGTCAAAACCTTAAATACTGCCAATTGAACTGCACAATTCCATAAGAAAAGACTCCTTTCGTCAGTTACAAAGGAGTCTTTTCTTTAATATTATCCTGGCATCGAGCTATTGTCCCGTGGGGCTACCCCCAAAGTATCGTCGCCGCTGCAGCGTTTCACCTCTGAGTTCGAGATGGGTCAGTGTGGTTCCACCGCGCCATGAACACCAGGA
>JAHHIL010000028.1 GCA_019358975.1 Trichocoleus desertorum ATA4-8-CV12 | reverse complement strand
GAGAGGCAGGAGATAGATAACGAGTCGGTAGCCGACGCCGGGGCTGGCGACACGGTTTGATGAGGGCGCTCAGGTGTAGCCCGATCGCTAGAATGGCAAACCCAACAATACTAAGAGAACAGAATTCGGTCATAACCTAAAAATCATCTAGAACTTGATTCAAATCCACGTCGCTCAGACTTTCCCGCATCTGGGTGATTGTCGTTTCAACCGCAGATCCATCTTCAGTTGGAGTTGAGTTTCTGGCTAGGGAAGCAGATTGTAAGCACTGGGAATAGGGCAGTTGTGTCATTCCTGCCATAACTTGGGCTGGAAGCATCAACGGCATATCCGGACAAAACTGCAGTTGCAGCTGAAAGGCCCGGTACTGCAAATCAGCGATCGCCGCTTCAACCACGCGCCGAAACTGGACGGGTTCTAATTCGTCCTCGAGAGCTTCGGGCAGGTAATATCCTCTGAGTGCCCGTAGCACCGCTTCTTTGAAATCAAGCCCTGGGTCAGTTTGCAGAAATTTTAGAATCTTACCTTCATTCCAGTGACTCGGCACATCCAGACGAACAATGATTCGTTCTAACTTTGCCATCATGCCACCTCCGCGATTTGAGCAAATTTCATCGCTAACCACTTAGCTCCCCCAAAACAATCAGCAAACCGAGCCTGATTGGCTTCGGTTGGAATTCTCAATACCGTTGCCAGTTCTCGCGACAGATCTGGCATCCAGTTAATTGTGGCTCCTGGCAGGTTACTGAGAAATGATTCTAACTGAGGTCTTAGCTCAGTCAAGGCAGTTCCACCGCCCACCAGCACTTCATATCGCGGGACATCGAGCGCGGCAAACTTATCGCTCAGATGATGCCTCACCTGTTCCCAGTAGTAAGCTTCTGCCTTCTGGCGGCGATCGACTAGCTCAAAGACTTTTCCCGGTTGGTCCGGAAAGGCAACGGTACCTCGTCCATGCAACAGAGCATCGAGCAAATAGGAGCTTTCCGGCTGACAAATCCCCTGAGCGATCGATTGCAAGCATTCCAGATACCCCAGTTTGACCGTGCTGCTCGGTTCTCCCGTCGGCGGTTTGCCTTGACGGAAAACCAAAAATGTCAAATCCCGGTAGCCCACCATCACCACCACATAGGTTTGATTCGTTTCTCCTCGCTTGGCTGCCTGAATTTTGCGCCACTGCACGAGGCCTGCTCCTTCCGGCAGAACCTTAATGACTTGGGGCAAGAGTTCAACATCTCGACTCCGGTAAGTAAAGTGATGCACTTCCTGTAAGGCCCGGGCCACTTCATGTTGATCCGAGAGATATTCATTAAAGGGCAAGGCGACCCCTAGGTTGATGGGTAAGGATGACACCTGGAAGCGGTACGCCATTTCTCCAGCCACTCCCAAAATACGCAGATGCGCCAGGGTACTCTTGCGGAGCATGGCCGTAGTTTTGTTCGATCGCCCCTCAGCATCTTCTGCCAGAGCATAAGCCGTATCACCAAGCTGAAGGTAAGCCCCCGATTCCAGACCCCCACCAAACTGTGTCCCCTGATCGCGCAGGATTTGCAACTCCGATGGTGGCAAGTCTGCTACCCGAGACGGGCAGAGATAACTCTGAAACTTGGTTCCATTCGATAGCGAGGCTTTTGTGCCTGACATACCTAAATCGACAAATAGTTGATACTGTGACATCGCTTTAATCTCTAAGTAGAAATGAAAAATTTTTTTGCCGCACTTCTGACGCACTTTTGACGCAGTTGATCTTTGTTTCTAAACCTGAGAGTAGAAACTCCATGTGTCAGCCGTATGCGAATGAATAGCGATTGAGATGGAATTGTGATGTCAAATAAGTCTGTTCTGGTCAAAGAAATATCATGAAGGGCGATCGCCTCCAAAAACACAGCAGTTCCATCCCCCGATCCTCTCAATTCCATCTCGTTGACATATTGTCTCGGTAACGTGAGGAGCATGGACTGCATCTCCAGTAGCGATCGCCCATGTCGCGCCACTCAGGGTTAGTTTGCGCCATACCTAACGCCTCTCGTCGCGTGACGGTCGCAGCTTGTCGCGTGACAGTCGCACTCAATGTCTATCACCTCCTATGACTCGTAAAAACCATAAAGAGTACCGGGTTTACTTCCCGGATGAAAAAGCCGCAGAACTCGACGAGATTGCCGCCCAAGCCGGAATCCGCACCTCTGACTTAATCTCTCAAGTCGTCCGAGCGTTCTTTGCAGCCAACCTACCGCTACCTGGGGCAAATCAGTTGGCGAAAATTGCCCCATCTGCTGCACCTACCCAAACCGAGCCGCACCTGAAGTTTGACGATTCTCTGCTCAAACAGGGGTTAGAGCCGATCGTTGCCTCCTTAATCCAAGAACAGCAACAAACGCGACGGGACATCACGCGACTCTTCACGGAAAACCAGGTGTTCCTGGATGAGTTTCACCCACTGCTGGCACTGTTGCCAGATATTTTTGCCCTGGCTTCCCTCACGCGCCGAGAAGTGGAAGCGCTGATTCTAGCAGGTGAACACATCCTGCTCGATGTGGCACTCCCTGAAGAAAAGCTCGACCGCAAGGACATGGCAGATTCAATTAAGGCAGAACTCACACGCTATGCGATCCGGCTTGGCATCGAAACCCCTCCCACTCCAGACCCCGACCAGGAGGAATAACATGGTTGTTTCAATTGCCAATGTATCCCCCACCTATGCCTCCAGGTATTACAGCGAAGGGAAGACGGGCGTTTCCACAACGCCCTCCAGCGAGTGGTGCGGCAACAGCAGCAACCGATTAGGGCTGGTACAAGCCGTCCTACCTGCCGATTTCAATCAACTGCTGGCTGGCAAATCGCCCACCGGACTCATCCTAGTGAACAAAACTCGCTTCCATCAGCAGCAACTCAATGCGAAAGCTCTAGGAGAGCCTGCCCCAACCGAACGGGCAGGGATTGATCTGACGACTAGTGCGCCGAAGTCCGTGAGTTTGCAAGCTCTAGTCTTTGGCGATCGCCTCTTAGAACTTGCCCACCAACAAGCAAACCGCGAAATGCTGAGGGTCGTGGAAGCACGCTATGCCTGCACTCGCATTACTGAGAGAGGAAAGCGATTCAAGGTGCCCACTGGAGAAGTCGCGATCGCCTGCTTCCACCACGAGACCAGTCGCGCGCTCGATCCCCAGCTTCACACCCATAACGTGATTCTCAACCTTCAGCGCCACCCCAAAACAGGGCACTGGCAAAGTCTCGACAATACGGAGATCTATAAAGCCAAGATGCTGCTGGGGCAGATTTATCGAAACGAGCTAGCTTGCGCCGCGCAGGACTTAGGATATTCCGTCTACGTCACCAACCGGCGACACGGGTTATGGGAATTAGAGGGATTCACAAACAAACAGCTTCGCGCCTTCAGTCGCCGCCTCAACCAGATTGAGGAAGCTGTAGGAGTCGGAGCCAGCAGCAAGGCGCAAGCCTGGGCCAATCGGATAACTCGCCCCAGCAAAGTAGAGTACGACCGCGATGAACTGCAATGCTGCTGGCAGCGCCAAGCGCGGGCAATGGGCTTAATCGCACTTCAGCCTCAGCCCACCCAAACAGAAGCCACAGAACCGGTTGCAATCGCTCAAGTCAGGCAGTGGCTCTCGCAGTGGCTGGGGCAACGACACACCCAGTCCATAGATCGCAGAGAACTGGAACGTCAAGCTCTTCTGCAACCAGGGCTTCTCCCGTTCTCCACACTTCAGCAGACCATTGATGCCTACCTGTCCAACCCTTTCATCCCCTTAATTGGAACGAGCTCCTATGTTTTTCAACGAGTTCAAGAAGTGTTCTCCCAAACGGATAGCTCCACCCACAGTGGTTCAATCCAGCAACCCTTATCAAGGAAACCCCACCCGCAACCCAGTGGTCAAGCTACCACCGCGATCGCAGCCTTTAGAGAACCCAGCCCCAGCGATCGCCAGTTCTCCTCAGAGCTTGCCTGCTCACCAGAGACGAATGCAGCTAGGGCGTATGGTACCCCCGGAGGCAAACGCAGTCGAACCGAACACGTCAACCCAGAACCCTGTACCAGCGACGAGCGAGCAGATGCTCCAATTGCAGCAGATGGTTCAGAAGTTGGCGAGCCACCAGCAGGTGAACAATTTGATTGCCGACCTCAAGCCACTCCCTCAGAGCATGGCAGGACTAGCACGGATGCTGGAGGCAACGGCGAAACAAGCAGACTTGGAACAGAGTTTCGCGCATTGGATGAACTCGTGGCCCAAGTCCTCGAGCGGTATGAGCGACGAACAATGGTACGAGCTGAGGACGAAGCTCGATCTGATGATTCATGCCCTAACCGGACTGAGCACGGCTCACCCCAGGAAACGTCGGACTCAGGCGCAAACTACCTGGCTCAATCCTTGGAAACAGACGATCTCGAATTGGAAAGAGAGCGGTAGGTTGACCAAACTCCTTGAGGCTGGCGTTCTCGCCCTTCTGACCAGTGCCCTGACGGTCGGGTTGCTTCACGTCACCTCATTGGGGCAAAAGCCAGCCCACCTCCAGATCCATCACTCACCCACATCCCAGGGAGACGCTTCATCATGATGTATCTATCTGACTCATCCTCCCCAGAACAAGAGTCTCGCGCTCAGGAAGTTCGGCTGATTCTAGAGCGAACCTTAGCCCTGGCTCAGGATCGGGGCAGCTTGGAGAGAACGAAAGATGGCTTCTGGCAATATGTAGGCAACGAGCATACCCTGATTTACAACCCCGAGTCTGATTCGCTTTGGATGACGGCGAATGCTGGCAGCTGGCAGTTGGGATATCATGAGCAGGCGTTTCTCTCTGGCAACAGCTCCCAAATCACTGATCAACAACTGGAGGAATTCCGGGAACTGAACGCTTTTTTAGATGACCAGGCGGTTCCTGAGACGGTTGACTTACGATCATTCACCTCTTCGGCACAACAAGCCTGGAAACTAGAGCACTCCCTCCTCCCTGAAGCACAAGAGGCTATCTCAGTTACTGCTGCCCGACTATTTGAGTGTTATGTAGAGCAGGGAACGGAGGCCTATAAGGAATCTCTCAACAGCAACGAATGGTTTTACCGAGTCACGGTGGATGACGCGGTCTATCTCATTAGTCGCGACGATGCCGCAATGACCTATAGCGTGCAAAGGGAGGATGCACAGTCATTGAGCCGCAATGACCTCCAAACTTGGCAGGACATTGATACCTGGCTCACCCAGCCGCAATCCATCCGTTTTGAAGCTCTAGCAGATCCCCGCGACGGTTGGCAAGGCACATACTGGGAACAGCAAATCAGTCGAGCCAATGCCATCTTGCCGATCGCGGAACAACTCTTCGCCTATCAGGAACAACATGGAACGCTGCACCTAGATGAAGCGGATCAGAGCTACGTTAGTGGCATCGGCAACTATCGCTTTGGCTATGTTCCTGCAACTGACACCTTCTGGATTGATCGCCCTGGCGATCGCGGGGCGCAACAGCGAAGCTCTCGCTTGGTATCAGCAACGAACTGGCACGACTACTGCGATCAGAACTGCTGGCAACTGCAAGGGCTGGAGCAGCTGGGAAATATTACCCCATTCGACGTTGAGCAGATGCAATCTCTCCAGGCGTGGCTTCAGGTGAAACACCCACAATGGCAACCGTCAGCCGATCACGACCGCAGCCTGATTCACACCTACCGTCGCGATCGCTCTAGAGTGTCTGATGCTGAAGGCTCAGACACTGGTCCACGGACAGAAGCAGAGGACCTACAGGTATTCGAGTTCCTTTCAAAAGATTCCATAGAGACCCCATCGCCAAAACCAGGGGAGACGGAGCGAGGGTGAGAATTCAGCTTTGACACACCAATTCCATCTTAATTCCCCTTCGTTCCCATATCTCTAACACATCCACTCTCTAAGGTAAGAACATTCTTAAGTTGAGGCGTAACTCATATGAGCGAACCGAATCCATTAGAGGGATTTTTAGATCAAGTTTTGAGCGACCCCTCGCTGAAGGATGAACTGTCTGAAGGCGATCGGATGGCGATGAAAACACTCTTTGGCAACTTGTTGGCAGGCGTTCCCGGCGCTGCTGCCACATCAGCCTCTACTACCGAGTCAGGGCTACCTGTCGATATAAATACGCTCATGCAAGAAATCAGGTGGGAGGATGGCATCTTTGATGATGTGCTGGATCAAAAAAGTGATGCAGCCTTAATGCAATGCTTGGTGGAACAGATTAAGACCGCAACCAGAGTCGTGAATCTCCTGGGGCAACGCTCGATTGGGAGAGGGGCAGTTCCAGAAATTGGGCATTTGGAGTTGCAGCTGACTGCTGTTGGCTTAGGCATTGCGGATTTACAGCAAGCCCTAGCCCGACAAACCCCACTATTTCGCTTAAATCCATCCTGGCAACAGCGTCTCAGAAACCTACTGCTCCACGAATTTCACTTCATTAATCGCTGGTTCGGTAGCAAATCATGAAGGCAGGCCCAGCACGAATACTGGTGTACAGTAGCTTGCTGGGATTATTGCTACCGATCGCGATGCGCTGGGGCATCCTAAAACTTTTCCAATCCGCTCAACCACCGAAGTTACTGTCACAAAAAGTGGCGCAGACAAGGGTGATCTCGATGGATAGCAACACCTGGCAAATCTTTTCGCCGCAACATCCGTCTCGAAGCATTCAACTGGCAGGGCTCAAACCTATTGACGCCACTTGGCAGAATCAAGCCAATCGCGCCGCGAGGATGCTGATTCACGCTTATCAGAACCAGATTGACATCCAGTTCCTGAGTCCAGAGTCTCCCTTGGCACTCGTCCGTCTGCCCAGTGGCACACTTTTACAACAGATTCTCCTAGCGCAGGGACTCGCTGAACTTCACCCCAATCAGAAGAACCTGCCGACCGAAATTGTCCCTATGCTGCAACAAGCCCAACACAGTGCCCGACAGCAGCACAAGAATCGTTGGGGTTTACCGTGAGCAAGATGGACGGGTTTGCTCGATTTGTAGGATGGCTGGAGTGGTTCATGACGGGCTTACTCACCATTGTAGGCGGGCTAGAACTCTGGCAAAACCCTCTCCTTGGCGTCCTACACCTGGGATTTGCCATCCTGCTCTGTCCTAAAACTCAAATTCACTGGACTTATAAAGCAATTCTTGCCCTTCTCGCACTGGCTAGCACATTTTTATGACGACCCTACACCCAACTTACTCTCGTAAAGACACCCCCAACCCCTGGATTGACTCCACCAAAACCGTTGCAGTTGGGTTACTCATGGCGTTGGGCATCCACACCTTGATTGCTGAGTTGCGCTACATCCCATCTGAATCCATGCAACCAACACTGGAAGTGGGCGATCGCCTGCTGGTTGAAAAACTCAGTTACCGATTCCATCCTCCTCAGCGAGAGGATCTAGTAGTATTCAAAGCTCCCCCAGAATTGGAGGCACAAAACTTGCATCATGACCTGATCAAACGTGTGGTAGGTCTACCAGGAGATGTGGTGCAAATCTGTAATGGACAAACGCTAATCAACGGTAAGGTTATTGATGAGCCTTATGTGAAAGAGCAGCCGACCTATAACTATGGGCCTGTGATCGTCCCCAAGCAACAATACTTTGTCCTGGGAGACAATCGAAACCATAGCTATGACAGCCACTTCTGGGGCTTTGTGCCAGGGCAAAACATTATTGGTCAGGCATCTATACGCATCTACCCCCTAACCCGCTTTAGATATTTGCCATAATGCAACTATTAAGGCTCAGCCAATGGAAGGCAAAATCGAAACATACTGCCCTGGCCCAATTCGCTTTCCACCTCAATTCGGCCAGACTGTGCCTCTAGCAATCGTTTGGTGAGTGCCAAGCCAATCCCTGAGCCTTCCTGTCGCATCTCGCGCGATCGCGCGGAGCGCCAGAAGCGATCGAATACCCGCCGTAAATCCTCGGCTGAAATCCCAATCCCTGTATCGGTGACACTCACCCAAAGGTACTTCGAGTCATAGCTCACAGAGACGATTACACTGCCCTCAAGCGTGTAGTTCAGCGCATTCGTTACTAGATTGACCAGAATTTGTCGGGTGCGATCCGGGTCAGCAAAAATGGGAGGAAGCGCCTCAGGACACTCTAGGATAAGACGGCAAACCTCCTGCCGCTCTTGGATCGCTAGAGCACGAATCACCTCTGCAATCAAGGGTTGGGGTTGAACAACCTGAAGGTTCAAGGGGAGAGAACCCAGTTCAATTCGTGCCAGCATTCGTAAATCGCTCAGGAGACGTTGCATCCGCTCCGCGTCGGTCAGCAGGGTTTGAGCTACGTCAACCACCTCCTCAGAGGGCAATCTCCCCTCTGCAATCATTTCCAGATAGCCAGAAATAATCATCAGAGGGGTACTCATTTCATGAGACACTTCACTGATCAGGGCCTGTCGTCGCTCTTCCACCCCTTGGAGCCGATTTGCCACACTATTCAAGGTCAACCCTAGGTGATGTAACTCCGGAATTGCCAGGGGCGGTATTCGCGATTCTATATCTCCCTCGCTGAAACGCTTGGCAGCCCACTCAATCTTCTTAAGAGGGCGAGTCAGTACATAAGTCATGAAAATACTCAGTCCTGCTGCACTCAAGAGGCTAAATAGCAATGCTAATACAATCCCTTCTGCATTGATTTGATTAAATAGCTCAATCACCTCCTGATTTTGGTTGCGTCCATCAGCAAAAACATTTGGCTTCACAATCTTGGAGAAGCCATCTGAAAATTTTTGCGATCGGTAAGTATAGGCGATGCCGATTGCCGCCACCCCTAGTGCGAGCGCCAGTAGATTCACTAGAAAGAGTCTCAGGCTCAGGGAGAGATGAATTTTGCGACGAGCCATCTTCTTGCATCCTTCCCTTTCGATATCATTTTCGCCCTATCGGGGACGGCTGTCCTCAAAGCTATATCCCAGGCGGATATGGGTTTTGATAAATCGAGTTAAGTCATTCAGTGGGGAAATTTTTGGACGCAAGCGTTTCACCGCCCCATCAATCGTGCGGTCGTCCCCCACATAATCAATGCCTCGGATCTCATCCAGTAATTGCGTTCGAGTCCAGACCCGCCCTGGCTTTTTCGCCAATGTGTACAGGAGTTCAAACTCCAGGGTCGTCAATTCAACTGATTCAATGGGAGCACCGGGAGCTTTCTGAACTATCACCTGCCGCATCTCCGGCTCGATAAAGAAGTGATCGGTGATGATGGCAGTTTCTGTTTTAGCCGTCTCTGGCACCTGATGAGTCGCTTGAAGCTGCTCTGCGGCTCGCAAATTTCGTCGCAAAAGAGCAAAGACCCGGGCTACTAGCTCCTTCAAGCTGAAGGGCTTCACCATATAATCATCGGCTCCAGTATGCAGCCCAATGATGCGATCGACCTCATCCCCCTTGCCCGTCAGCATCAGGATGTAAGGGTCTTTCTGAATCGTTTTACTCTGACGAATCCGACTACAAACGTCTAAACCATTGATTTTGGGCAACCCGATATCGAGGATCACTAGATCGGGTTGCTGTTCACGGACGACCTTTAGCCCTGCTTCTCCGTCATGGGCAACTTCACACTGATAGCCTTCAGACTGTAAAGTACGCTGAACGAGAGTCGCGAGCTTGAGCTCGTCCTCTACGACCAGAATGTTCATGTCTTGTGCTAGTAAAGGTTATTTAACAGAAATCCACAAATTCGATCATGTTTTGAGGGCTTCCTCAAGGTAGATGACAGCCGGAATTGAGGAAAATCGAGCAGCTATTTCGCGCCCCAACTGCCCGCTTCTGTAACATCCTTATCTATTGTGCCGAAAATTAGCCATTTCTGCTAGCAAGTGAAAGAAAAAAGCCCCAATTTGAAGGGGGCATAACCCAACTTGAGAAAAAGCGATTTGACATCCCAATTCCATCTCGATTTCTATCTGTGTACATATCTCTGACACATGAGAGCCTTAGGCTTCAAGTCAGTTGCGAAGTTATTCCCTCACTCAATACTGATTACCCAGAGAGAAATTATGTCTAACCCAATCTTGCAGGAACGTGAACTCAGTCCAGAGTCTGCTGAAGCACCTTGTCCCCTTAAATTATCTCTGTCGCTGCCGCTTGCTCCTGATGCAGCATCCCTGCTCGAAGTAACTCCACCTGCCACGTCGAGAATAGGTTTGCGGGCGATAATATCTCGATTCTGGTCCAAAGAGGTTCGCACTCAGTTACGCAAGTTAGCTCCCTGGCTCGTTTCTGGTGCCATCCTGGGACTGAACCTGATTCTCCACGCACCTCTATTTATACTCGGTGCAACGATCGCAGCTTTAACCCTGCGGATTGTCAAAGGCATCATCCGGTCTAGTCCCCTTTGCCAGAAGCTCTGGAGCAGGCTACTCGCAAAGACAGGCATTCCTGAGCACAAGCTACCTTGGCTCTCCACGTGCTTTGCCAGTGGTGCCTGGTTCTCTGCCACAGCCCCCAGTCAAGCCTTATTTTTTAACACCGCTGAACAATACGTGCAACAGCTGTTTGCGATCAACGGTGCTCAAGGCGTGGACACCTTTATCCCCCTGATCTTTGGAACCTTGCGAGTCATTTTCTGCATTTACATTGGCATTGCCTTGATCCGCGTCATCAATGCGTTCCGCAACGATGAAGATTGGACAACCGCCGCTCGCATTCCACTCATTGTGGTGCTTTGCATTGTCATGGGGGACGCGCTAACCACACTCATCACGAGCTAATCACCTTCACTGTTTCAGCTCTTTGATGCCCCAAGTAACGGTGATTGAACGTCCCTTCTGAAGTCTACTTCAAGCGAGATCGCCGTTACCATTCTTTCTCTTACGAACCAGCTATGGCGACTGAACCGAACCAAGATGAATTTGTGCCAGTCAATCAAATCCTCAATGCCAAACCTCGCTTAGGACCCATCCCGGGCGAGCAGGTGGTGGCCTGGATTGGCATTATTGTCGTCTCTTACCTCATCTGTCAGGGACTTTTGGGCTTGCCCTGGATTGCAACTTGCTTGATCGCGGCTTGGGGGATGGGAACCTGGTGGGCCTTAACGGGGGATGAAAGTTGGCGATTTTTGAGCAAGTTTCAGGGGGTGCCGCGCTGGACGTTGGGCAACCAACCCTACATCAGCCTGCTAGCAAAACGGGCGACGAAACGGAGTCGCAAACCCAGCCGCAAGCGGAGAAAATCATGAAACCAAAATTAGGTAAAAAGCGAGTCACCCTGCTAGAGCGGGGACAGCAGAAAAAGACGGTGACTCAATCGGCCTTTGAAGACTTCAATGCCCTCGCTGGCTTCGCTCAATTGGAGTTGAAGGGACGAAGTGTTGGCACTGCGATTCTGCAAAAAAGCAAAAACCGCTACCAGTTTGTCTTTGGCTTTGCCAGCAGTGGTATCCACGATACCCTGCGCTCGGAGCAAATCAAACCTACTTTGAACAAACTGGAATCTGCCCTCAAAGAACTGCCTGCGAGCGGTCATCTCACACTGCACCTGCAATCGTTTCGTGAGGACTGCGATCGCCAAGCAGAACTCGATCAACTGCTAGCGAAAGCTCCTTCTCCAGAATTGCGTCTGCTCTTGATGAGCGAAAAGACTCGGGCACAGGAGCTGAAAACGGCAGGGATTCGTAAACCCAAGCAGTTGCATCTCTACGCCACCTATACCATTGAACCGAACCAGAAAACCTCCAGTGATGCCGATTGGATTGAGAAGTCCCTCGCAAAAGTTGTGGAGTGCTGGGAGGTGTTCAAAGGCAAGGGAGATGAGGTCGCCGAACAACGCCTGGAAGATACCCTGCAACGGGTCTTGACGGAAGGCTATTTACGCTGGGAGCAACTGCTCAACATCAAAATGGGCTTAGATGTCAAACCGATGGATGTTCAGCAATTGTGGCAGCAGATCTGGACCCGATTTAACCTATCGCCTGCCCCCGACGTGCCCCAATACCTGCTCTTCAATCCCCAGGGGCTCTCTGAAATTGTGGCGAGTGACGTACATCCAGCCACAATGTTGATTCAGGGAGAACAGGGGCATACCACAGTGCCCAAAGCGGATCGGCGATGGATGAAGATCAAGGGCAAGTATGTGGGGGTATTGACCTTTACAGCGAAACCGGGTGGCTTTTTAAGTGTGCAAGAACAACTACGTTTCTTGTGGAACGTGCTTTGTCGTCCCCAGGTATTTGACACAGAAGTGTTCTGTCAGGTAGCCAGCACCAATGCCAGCCTGGTCAAGGTAAACATGCAACGCCTAATCAAGCAAAATAACGTGGCCGCTCAACTGGCAGAGCGCAAATCCAGCATTGATGTGGCAGCCTACATCAAGACTCAACGCTCAGTGCAAGCTCAAGCCAAGCTTTATGAGGGAGCCATGCCGATTCAGGTGGCAACCGTATTTCTCGTCCATCGAGACACACCAACCCAGTTGAACGAAGCTTGCACTCTGCTCTCTGAATGCTTCCAGCTTCCCGCTAAAGTAGTGCGGGAAACAGAACTCACCTGGCAGATCTGGCTGCAAACGCTACCTTGCTCTTGGGAAAAGCTCTTGGGGGCCCCCTTCAAACGGCAAATGACCTATCTCTCCCACGAAGCCCCGGGGCTGATGTCTCTGACGATGACCAAACCAGGCGATCGCTCTGGGTTAGAACTCATTGCCGATGAAGGTGGCAGTCCGGTGCGGGTTGACTTCATCCACGAGCACCGCAACATCGCCTGCTACGGCACCACCCGCTCTGGCAAATCGGTCCTTCTCTCCGGTGCACTCAGCCGTTTTCTGGTCGAAGGCTATCCCGTGGTCGCCCTAGACTATCCCAAACCGGATGGCACCTCAACGTTTTCTGACTACGCTGAATTTCTCAAACCTCAAGCCGCTTACTTCGACATCGGCAAAGAGAGCAACAACCTGATGGAGTTGCCTGACCTGCGCCATCTCAACCTCAGTGAAGAAAAACGCTTAGAACGCTTTGATGACTACAAAGCATTTCTCGAAGGGGCGCTGGTCACAATGGTGCTGCCCTCGGCCCAACAAGATCCCTTGCTGGAGCAAACGGTGCGATCGCTCATTGGAAGAGCACTGACTAACTTCTTCAGTGACCCCGGAATTACCGAACGATACGCAGCAGCGCATGAGGCGGGATTCGGTTCGATCCCCTGGAAGCAGATGCCCACGCTGTTTGACTTCATGAGCTTCTGCACCCTTGAAAAACTAGGGATAGAGGATGACATCGGCTCAATTCGCAGTGCCCAGACGCAGATGATGCTGCAACTCGATTACTGGCTCAATTCCTCGCGGATTGGTAAGGCGATCGGACATCCCTCCTCTTTTCCCACCAATGCTCAACTGTTGGTCTTTGCCTTGCGAAACCTCAGCAACGAGAACGAAGCCGCAGTGCTCTCGCTGTCTGCCTACTCTGCTGCGCTAAGACGGGCATTGGAAAGTCCAAAGTCGATCTTCTTCATTGATGAATCACCCATTCTGTTCGCCTTCAACACGATCGCTCGCTTAATCGGACGGCTCTGCGCCAACGGGGCAAAATCTGGGATTCGGGTGTTCCTCTCAGCCCAAGACCCCGACACCATCATGAACTCGGTGGCAGGGCAACAAATCATGCAGAACATGAACGCTCGTCTGATTGGGCGGATTCAACCCCTGGCGATCGAGTCCTTTGTGAGACACCTCAACTATGAGCGAGGCATCATTGCACGTAACGCGGGGGAACATTTCTTTCCCCGGCGCTCTGAGCTGTACTCCAACTGGCTGCTCGATATTGATGGCACCTACACCTACTGCCGCTATTACCCGAGCCCCATCCAAATTGCCACGGTTGCCAACAACCCCGATGAGCAAGCCGCTCGCTCTCGCGTCTTAGCTCAATACCCAGCCCAGAAACTTTTGGGCATGGCCAAGTTTGCCGAGCAATACGTGAGCGCCATTCGCAATGGAGCCTCCCTCGAAACGATCGCTCCAGCGATTTCCTCGTCCACTTTAGAAAAGAAGGAGTTTATTCATGCTGCTTAATTCAGAGGGTGAAGATACCGAAGCACCCACAAAAGAGCCCAGCTCTCAATTCTCCCAGTTGAGTTTTCAGCGCACGGCGATGATACTCACTGGTCTAGGGTTTGTCTTAACCCTGGCTGCACCCTATGCCAAAGCAGGCCCGCTGGAGGAGCTCAACCACACCCTGAGTCAAACGGTTACGAATGTCACGAACCAGGTACTCAGCCCCATTAACCAAGTTCAAAACACGATTAACGGGACAGTCAATCAGGTTGAGCATACGATTAATCAAACGATTACTGGTGCCGTTAATCAGGTCGAAAACACTCTCCACCAAGCTGTTGGAGGTGCGATCGATGAAGTTCTAGGACCCATTGAGGACAAAATCGGCAGCATTTTTGGCGGCAGTCCTGGAAGAACAGCAACCCTGCTCAACCCTTTCCAATCCCTCCTACGCTCCTTCACGACCTTTCTCCAGAACATCTTGAATGACTTATTAGGCGGCAGTTCTGGGAATGGAAACAGTGGAAGTCACGGAAGTGGAGAGCCAGGACTCGATATCTCACTCAACAACCCAGTGGGGCAAATTCCGAAAGCGCCTGGAGACTCTGGAATCACGCCTCAGGTTGGCGCGTTGGGTCTACCCGATATTCAAGCTACCCATGCAGCCATCGACCAGATGGCACGGCAACCCAATCATCCTCGCTTGCAGAAGAGCGATCGCTTCAATACCAATCCTCAAGCGATTGCCTATTCAGTGAAGTCCGAAAGCGATCGCCTAGCCAGTCGCGGAATGGCCCAAACCGTGATTGGGACGGCAGGACAACAGCAGATGGCAGCGGATACCCAGGCAGCTTCTCAGGCATTGCAATCCATTCAGCAAACTGCTGCCGCCGCTCAAACCAAAGATGTGACCCAAGATGTCATGAAAGATTTGACTGCTATGACGGCGGCTCAATCTTCTCTGAGCGCTGGAAGCTACGCGCAGTTGATGGGCGTTCGCCAGCAGATGGCCGCCGATAGCGTCGTCAACACTAACATCTCAGAAGCGGCGGATGAAGCGAACCGGATGCACCACGCAGAACGCATGGGGGCCGCTCTCTACGTCCTCAACAGTGCCGCAAACTTCTACCTGCCAGGGCAAACAAAATAGCTTTGACATCGCAATTCCATCTCTCGATCCCTTCATTGCCATACGGCTAACACATACAGGTTTTAGGGTTAGACCATTCCTGAATTCAATTACTACTTATGAATTCTGCTCTCTCCCCCCTGACGTTCCCGCTCCTGGCCGTGGAAGGGGCCAGCGATTTGCTCGCAAGCGGCATGGAGACCACCCAACAAATCGGTGAAGCTTGGAACAAACAGTGGGTCGGTCTCTTTCACAGCCAACTTTATTACGGCATCGTCAATCTGGCGGGCTTCATTGCAGCGGGTGCTCTAGTCTTTTTTATGCTGCAATTCATGCGGCGCTTAGTCGATCAAGAAGATTGGACATCGGCGATGCAAAGCCTAATTCTGCCCCTGGCGATCGCGGTGCTTCTCGCCAATCACGGAGCGATTCTAGGACGCAGTACCCTTGCCATTCGCAATGTAATTCACACGCAAGCTCATCAAGTGTTGCAATTGGAGTTTCTGGAAGTCAAACTCGAGGACGCCTTGCAATCCACCGTTCTGGGAAATGCCTTAGCCGCAGAGCTGCGAACTCAGGTGAGCCAGTGTTACGGGTTGGTCGCAGATAAACAAGCAGCCTGTCTCCAGCAAGCCCATGAGCAAGTCCAGAAGACCATCAAGGCTCAACCCATCCAACACATCCAGTTACCGGGCGGATTGGGTCAGATTCAACAAGCGATCGAACGGGGGTTAACCGCCGCCAATCAACAACCAGCCACTGGGGTTGGCGTGTTGAGTGAGGGAGCCAACCCTCTCTTTGCGGGGTTAGCAGGATTTGCCGGATCGATCTTTCAAGATTTAGCGTCAGGATTGCTCCTAGGCTTTGGTTGGGCATTCACCAATATTCTGGAACTTGCCTTGCTGCTCAACGCCCTCATGGGACCGATTGCGGTTGCAGGCTCGCTGGCCTTGGAGTACAAACCTTTTTTGGCCTGGCTGACCGGATTTTTCTCACTGGGACTCGCTCAGGTTTCCTACAACATCATTGTGGGTCTCGCGGCCTGGGTCGTCGTCAACGCTGAAGTCACCGATACCACCGGATTTCTGATCATTCTGGGTGTGCTCGCTCCCGCATTAGCGCTTGCCTTAGCCGCTGGGGGTGGCATGACAACTTTCAATGTCATCTCCTCCGGGGCCACAGGAGCAGCGGCGATTTTAACGGGTTATACCCCCAACGTCAGCCTGAATGAAAATGACCTGGCATATCACCAGTAATCTTGGAGCACCGATCTCATGCAACTCCTAAAACCCAAACGACGCTTTGATTCTTCAGATATTCTGCCCCTGTTTGCCCTCGGGACGCTGGGCATTCAAGGACTGGTTCTCTTGCTGGGAATTATCAACACCGTCCGGGTAACCCATCTGGCACACAAACCAACTCCAGCAATGGTGCAAATGGTAGATGGGCGCTCTGTCTCAATGGAGCCAGTCGATCATTTACAGCGAACGCCTGAAACCGTCCATCGCTTTGTCAAAGACAGTTTGGCCCTCATGTTCACCTGGAACACCAAGGTCGCAACCGTACCCGCTGACCCCGCAACCACAGGCAGGCTGATTTCACCGACCACTCGACAAATGTCTGATCCAGGCGTTTCTTTAGGCAGTGGCGGTGGAAAAGTAACGACCTCGAGTTGGCAAGCCTCTTTTGCGTTTCAAGAAGACTTTCGCAGCAAATTTCTCGCAGCCGTCGCCACCCTGACGCCCTCAGAAGTCTTTACTGGGAGCGCCCAAAGTGTGTTGAGCTTTGAGTCCGTCTCTCAGCCCAAACCGCTGGACGACGATACCTGGCAGGTGGATGTAGTAGCTAACCTCTTGATCTTTGATGGCACCCACCCTCAAGGGTTAACCGTTCCCTTCAATAAGTCCGTATTTGTCGCAGCGATCGAACCCACCTCAGATCCCCTTCCGGATCATTCCACTCCCATCCAGCAAGCTGTCTATCGCCTGAAGCAAAGTGGCTTACAGATTCGGGAGATGCGAGATCTCGATATTCAAACCCTCAATCCCTAAGAACTATCGCCATGTTTGAAGACAATGATCCCTTATCTCATGTCGAGTTACCGGCTGGGGAATGGGAAATGCTGGCAGCACTGACTGGGTTTAAGCCAGACCCTCCCCCAGGTAGACATCCATCCACACCCCTGACTCAGCCCCCCGAACGAATAGACGCGATCGCTCCCAATAGCGAGGAGCCGGTCGATGAACTTTTCTCGGATGAGGTTGAGGAGCAAGTCCCCCAACCCGCAACACTCAAAACGGATTTGCTGGACCCAGAAGATTTACTCGAATCTGAAGAAGAACAAGCTGCAACGAAGCCAACCCTCTGGACCAATCCTTGGGCCAAGGGTGGATTTGTAGCCTCCATCATCGGGGTGGGGGTCGCTGGTCTAGGCTTATTTCTCTGGAGCGTGCAGAATATCAAGCCGGTTGTTAAACAGCCAGAACCGACTCAACTTCCACCAACAGCAGACAAGACATCCGTGGACCCAGCACAAGAGCAAATCGGTAATCTCAAAACCATCAATGCTTTAGGAAGTCAGGCTCAGACGTTAAATCACCAAGCTCAGATCCGTAATGGACCCACACCCAAAGCGCAGGCCTATCCATCTCCCTCAACTTCCAGAACGCAAACTCCAACGCCTGTTAGCCCAACTCGAACGATTACGACTGCTAATTACAGCAGCGTCCCTTACACTCCAGTCCGGATGCCACCCTCCATTGCTCCGACTTCATCTCCAGTCCGTGCTTTTGCCACGTCTCCTGTCGTCTCAAGCGTTGATTCCCCAGCCCCAGCGGTAGATCCCCAAACGGCATGGCAACAAGCGCTGGTAGCGGGTAGCTATGGACAAATGCCGAGTGCTTCGTCTCGTGATGTATCCGATGAAACGGCAGCGTCAGTCGAGTTCCCGAAGCGTCATCCGCAAGCGGTGGTGTCCGTGGTTAGTCAACCTGGAACCCCAGCGGTAGAATTTGCGAGCGCTTGGGACGATTCTCGTTACCAAGCTGATGTCACTGCCATCCTATCGGGTCACCCCAGTGATTTTGACCCAGTTCTCCCAGGAGCAATGGCGAGCGCCACTCTCCAAACCCCCATTTTCTGGGCCGAAGATTTGGCAGCTGAAGAGCAACCGCAACGCTTCTCCATTCGCTTAAATGATGCGGTTGCCACAGGCAATGGCACGATCGCGCTACCCAGAGACACTCAACTCATTGCCCAGGTCAATTCGATTTCCCAAAGTGGCCTCGTGCAGCTGACTGCCACCCATGCCGTCCTCCCCACCCCCCACGGTGGAGAGGTAGTCAGTTTACCGCCTGACGCCATTCTCATCACCCGGGAACAGGGAAAACCCATTCTTGCAGAACGAGAAAAGTCGGGGCATCGGGAACTGGCGCGCCTGGATCGAAACAGAGCTCTCTATGGCGCATTAGGACAAGTTGGGCAATTGCTGAATCGCCCTCATTCTGAAAGCACCACCACTTCCCCTTATCTTTCCTCTACGTCTATCCACAATGGAGATGCCAATATCGTCGGTGGCATCTTACAGGGGGCGTTTGGTTCTCTCGCACAACAAGTGCAACAGCGGCATCAGCAGGAGATGCAAGAGATTGTGAACCGACCCGCTCTGTGGGTGGTTCCCGCCGGTCAAGCCCTACAAGTTTTCATCCACCATTCATTTGAAGTTGCCAGCCATGAGAACAGTACCCATCTTTGTTCTGCTTGCGATCGCCACCCTCCTATCGGCTCCGCTGAGCGCGATCGCCACACCGATGACTCGCTCCATTCCTCAGATGCAGGCCCAAGGATTGAGTGGCAACGGAGCCCAGATCAGCGTTTGGCCAGGATCGGGGACGAATATTGACTTTACCCACACTGGCGAAACCATCCACCGAGCTTGGTTAGATGACCCCAACAGGTTGACGATCGACTTCGATAGCAACTTAGAAGCGGGAGCATCTTTGATCCACTTGCGGCGAGTCACAGGCATCTCCTTTCCCAATTTGCCCGCCACTCCAACCACTTTGCTGACAGTCGTGACCCAGTCTGCCTATGGCCGCAAGGTCTACCTGTTTAAGGTGGGCTATGGCAGTGGAGAGGCACAATACGCCAGCGTGGTGATTACCCCGGAAAGCCATTCTAGGGGGGCAAATTTGCATCCTGCAAACTGGCAAGCGGTCGAACGAGGACTACAACAGGCAGTCGTTCAAGGTTTGATTGAAAGCAATAGTCCTGTCATTCGGCGGACTCAAGCGTTTCTAGCGCGCGTTCGCAATGGCCTGCCGCTTCACCAAGCGATCGCTCAATCCCACGTTTCAATAACCCTCATCTCCCGCTTAGCCGAAATGGGAGAGGCTTCAGTGTCTGTTAACCAGCGCTCAGTGATGCCGTAAACCTAGGCTGCATGACAAACGAGATCCTCAACTAAGGGAGGCACGATGCCCAACCCAATGACGCATTCCTCAACCCCTGCGACTCACAGTTTGGTCCATTCTGGGAGCAGCCTACTCAATTCCTTGCAAGGCGGGAATGGTCTGATGTTGCTCCTGGCGCTCGTTGGCTTTGTGGCGCTGTCCTGGCTGGGGCAGGGACAAGGTAAGAAAGGACGCTTAGCCACCGCGCGATTCGCTAGTAGCCGAGAGAAAGCAGCAGCTCGGCGCAAAGCTCTCAAACAAATCGAAGCCCGCAAGCACAATGTCGTTGCTTTCAAGATCTACAACTCCCTGTATTTACCCGATGCCCAGCGAGGCGTAGCGATTTCGGGAGGGGCAGGTTCGGGTAAGACCGCCAGTATGGTGCTGCCGATCGCTCAGTCTGCCATTGAGCAGGAGATGCCCACACTCGTCTACGACTTTAAGTACACCGAACCCAATGACAGCTTGGTTTCCGTGGTCTTACCCACTGCCACCAAAGCAGGTTATGACGTGCATGTGTTTGCACCTGGGATGCCGGAATCAGAGATTTGTAATCCTTTGGACTTTTTGCTCGACGACATGGACGGGATGGCAGCGCGTCAACTGGCCTCCGTCATGCACAACTGTATGCGCTCAGAACATAAAAATGCCTCTGATGATCCCTTCTTCTCGATCGCCGGAGATCTACTCATCCAGGCTGTACTGCTCTTGGCCAAACAAACTTGTTTCCCGGACATGATGATGTGTCAGGTCATTTTATCGATGACCGATTTACCTAAGCGGATTCAGAATTCTCCCCAGCTCAGTAAACTCACCAAAAATACGTTTTCACAGTATCTCTCGGTCGCAGGGAGTGAGAAGACCGCCGATAGCATTCGGGGCACGGCACAAAACCTGTTCGTGCCCTTCACCACCCCTGGCCTTGCCAATGCCTTTTGTGGCCCCACCACCATCCCTTTAACCCTGGAAGGCAAGAAGTTGGTGGTGATTGGTATGGATAAAGCGATCAAAACGGCGCTGGCTCCTTTTCTGACCGGCATTATGCAAATGGTGCTCGACCGCAATGTGGCGATCGCCCGTAAAGACCCCTTTGTCTTTATCCTCGATGAAGCGCCAACCGTGGGAATTGATTTAGCCACTGCCTTTGCCACACAGCGCTCGGCAGGAGCCATTACCATTATGGGCTATCAAGATTTTGGCCAGTTGGAACAGCGCTACGGTGAGGCGATGTCGCGCACCATTTTGTCGAACTGTGCCACCAAAGCCTGGTTTAACCCGCAGGAGCTGAAATCAGCCCAGTGGTCGAGTGACTATATTGGCGAAGAGCATTTGGCTCTGAAGCAGAAATCCAAGGGGCGCAGTGGCGGTAAAGCCAGCACCAATGTCTCAGACAATGAACGCACCCGCAAACTCTTTAGCCCGGATCAGTTTCTCAGGCTGGCTCCGGGAAAGTGTATTTTGATTAATCCCGCAATCTCACTCAAAGATGAAGTGAGTATTCCGATCGCTCAAAAAATCAAACTCACTGAAGCGATTGAACAACAGCAGAACAAAGCCCGGAAGCTTTGGAATCAGAAGGTGAAAGGACGACTCGCCGAGCGCAGTCCTCAACCCAAATTGACTCGAGACGAATTGCGAATCTACACCGAACGCATGATTGCTGAGCGAGAAGCGGAAGCGGAGCGCATCTTACCGCAACCCATGGAAGAAACCTCCATCGCCAACGGCAAATTGAAAGTGAAACGTTAAAGGAGGTGAGTCAATGGTTTTTATGGATGCAGGTGCAGCTCACCGAGTGCAACACGATATCAATCAAATCTGTGAGGCGATCGCCCGACTCCTCGCCAAACTAGACCTCGAGAGTAGTACGCAGCCAGAGGCAATACCTCGGATTGATATTGAGGTCGAGGAAGGGCCAAAACAGGGGTTGTTGGCAGGAGATCCGATGCCAGCACTCGGCGGGCAGGTATCCCCTCCGGTACTAGAAGGGCAACCAGAGCGCTTACGGATCGAAGGGAGGGATTTTGCCGCACTGCCCTACCGGGATTCCGACCCCTTAGGGCTCTCACCTCGAGTGCCTCTCAACTTGGACCCGACTGAAACTTCCGTCCGGATTGAGCTAGGAGATGCGGTGATTGAGCGCCCCCTCCCACTTTTGCTCCCCGCTTTGGAGGAGTTGCGCCCCGAACAAATCATCACGTTACGGCAACTTCTGGAATATCCCATCGAGTCTGAGCGATCGCTACCCGTAAAAATGGCGCACACTGCTGCCCGCATTGAAGTGGACAACATAGAACACTTTGCGATCGCCGATGGGCAGGTTCAGGTGAATACCTTGTACCCAGAAATCGTCAAGATTCAAGCCGACGCGATCGCGGTAAGTCAACTCAACGCCACTCCTGACCAGGTTGAGGATTTATCTCGCTATATGCTTCAGCACTACGCCCCGGAGCAACCGGATGGAGGCCGGGGTCTCTACGTCATGGATGAGCAGCAGGGGGTGGATGTGACGCTCTCTCCCGAGCGAGACATTATCTTGGACTTCGACCCATTCAATTTAGACTCAACCATTCAAGCCCCTGAGAACCTAACGGACGACCTCAATCTCGTCTACCAGCTGCTGAATGAAGAACTGCAACGGCAGCGAAATCTACCACCTCAGGCCCCGATGCCCAAAAAACTGCTAGCTTTTTTCTCGGATACTCCGTCACTCGAAATGCAGCAACGTCCCCTTTCAGAGGTAGAGGCGACGAACGGACAACAGATGGGAAATGTCGAGACCCTACATCACGAGGTGTTGTCCGAGTCGCCTGTGCTTCTAGTATCCGTAGATGACCTTGGGCGACCCACGCCCGCAAGTTCTGTGGTGGGGCACGTTGAAGTTACGGAGGATTTGGTGGAAACTCAGGCGATCCATCAAGCAATCGCGTTCAGGGTGCAACAGGAACAACGACTGGAGCTGGTCACATTAAATCAACTGCAATCCTTTTTTGAGCAAACGGGAGTCAGAGAACTGGAGAGCCCCGAAACGGGAATGGCGATCCAACGACAAGGAGCAGGCTTAGTTGCCAGTACCTCCAATGGCCACCTTCTGATCCTAGATGGCGATCGCGTTCAGACGAATTTCACCCCCACAGAAATTCAACAACTGGCAGAGATGGCACAAGAAGCGACGCTGGCCTTAGCTGCTGATGAAATAAGCAGTGACACAATCCAACCATTCAATCGAGAAATGGAGCGAGGTTAAATATGGTAGACCCCGACGCCTTACCCCTTCAATGGCAACAATGGTGGCTGCAACAGCAAGCCGCATCGAATGCAGTACTCCCGCCCGATAACCCGGATGCGGTGTTCGACGAAGAGACTCCGCCCGTCATGCGCGAGGAAGACCCAGACCTAAAAGCCAAGCTCGACGAGATGTTTGGCATCGAATCTCGACTCCCATAACCCAATTAGTCAATTTATGAATGAGCGTAAGGAAGCCCTGATTCGGGCGTTCCACAGTTCGCTATTGCAAGGAGAACATTACGCCCGCATTAACCGGGCGCGGCAGCAGGCCGAGGCGGTGTTGGGAGAGCGTATTCCCCCTGGCAGCGCGCTCACTAAAGTGGTGGATGAGGCGATGGAAGCGGCGCTCGTCCGGGTCGCTCCTATCTTCATTGCAGGATCAGCCACGACTCACCAGGCCTACGACAAGCTTATTGACCTGATGAATCGCCAGCCTGTTCTCGGCGTTCGATCTTCTACCTCAGTCCTACAGCAGGCATACAGCACTCCTATTCCGATTGCCTATCTAGCTTCCACTCTAGCGGGAATCAATCCAGAAACCACCGTCTATGAACCAACAGCTGGAAATGGTGCCCTACTCATTGAAGCCAATCCTGCCCAGGTCATTGCCAACGAGTTGAACAGCGATCGCCATGCCGAATTGACCCAGCGAGGTTATCGCCAACTCACCCAGTTTGATGCCAGTCAGTATCGTCCAAGCGAAGCAGTGGATGTTGTGATCGCCAACCCACCGTTCGGACCCATCCACGATGAGAAGGGCAGAATTAAACGCTTTGCCATCCCTGGCAATCGGAGGGGCACTCGTCAGATCGATCAGGCGATCGCCTTCAAAGCCTTAGAAGCCATGAAGGATGACGGTCGAGCGGTACTGATCCTCGGAGGCAAGCTGGGATTAGACGAAGATCTCCGCTCGAATCGCTACAACGCCATTGAGAGCCGAGGCTTCTTCTACGCTCTCTATCAGCAATACCAGGTTACTCAACATATTTCGATTTGGGGTGATCTTTACCGCAAGCAGGGGGCGGGTTTCCCGATCGACCTGATTGTAATTGAGGGCAGAGGGCAAGCAGTCAGAGAGTTACCAGCCGCCGATGTCCCGCCCATTTATAAATCCTTCGATGCCCTCAAGGAGCTACTCCCCAATGAACCCATCCAGCAACCAGCAACCAGATTATCAGGATTACGCGAGCTACCCATCCGTTTGGAGCCCAGAATTAGGGGATCAGGAATTATTGATGGTCAAAATCCCATGGGGGATGAGCCAGATGAGCGAGCGGGATTACAACCGTCTGATGATGCTGCGAATTCAGTGGCTAATTCACACCTGGATGGAGCGCAGTGGCGAGGATCAGGTGCAGACGCACCGCAGACTCGCTCAGGGGTTGAGGAAGCTTTATCTCCAGGAGTCTCCCAGCTTATACGAGAACTCCGAGACTCAGGAACTCGAGGCCCTATGGTGGTGGACCGAGGAATGGGCAGAGACATTTCTGGAACGCAACGAGACATTCAGGATTCGATTCTCGGAGACGGAATTAGATTTTCCCTTTCCCATTCAGCCAAGCAGCCCAGAGATGCAACAGGGCTTGCAGGAGGACCACGACAATTTCACGCTGGAGAACTGGCTATCCAATCTGACCTACGGCATGACCAGCGATTAAACCTTTATCCCAATACAGCAGTAAGGATTCGACCCATGTCAATCACAGAGCAAGAGCATCCTAGCTCGGATGCTCCATTGAATGTGGCTTACATTCCCCGCAGCCAAGGTAGAACACCCGGCACCCTAATTCCAGCCAACATGGCAACAGCAGCTCAGATTGCCCTCGACAAATTAGAGCAAGTTGTGGGTGATGTTGATGCCTTTGTGCAGCAGCGGTTGGGGTATGAATCCAAAGAGCAGATGTGGCAGTATCTCTACGCTGAGCAAATTGATGCAAATGCTCTGGCGTTTTGGCAGCGCGATCGCAACAAAGTATTTCTCAATGGCGACCAAACAGGGAATGGAAAGGGACGCTTCTGCGCCAGCCAAATTGTGGATGCCATTAACCAGGGATACATTCCAATTTTTGTCACCCAGAAGCCCAACCTCTATGTATCGATGCTAGAAGACTTGGCAGACATCGGTAAACCAGGCGTCACAATCTTTGCAACCAATAGCAACACAACGTTGGATCTGCCAGATGGAACGAAACTAAAAGCAGTCTCCCCACCCCAGAAGCAGGCAGAAATGCAACAACTTTTAGAACAAGGAATGGGGGGATATCACGCAGTTTTCACCACCTACAGCCAGCTGCAAACCGTTCAGAGCGAAGAACCCTTTCGTCGGGATCTTTTGCGATCGCTCGCTCCGAAAGCCGTTTTTATTTTTGATGAGGCTCATGAAGCGGGAGGCAGTATTGGAGAAAAAGGATGGAAAATTGCCAGTGCAGCCCCGGATCGCGCTGAATTCGTGCGAGAACTAGTCGATCGCTGTGCTGGAGTAGCTTTTGCCAGTGCCACCGCTGTTAAAGACCCCGCTGTGATGGATCTCTATGCACGGAGATCCGATGCTACCGCAGCAGTGACGGACATTTCATCCTTGCAGCGAACTCTCAAAGAGGGGGAGTCCCACTCCAGCAAATGATGGCCACCAAATTTGTGGCCTCCGGTCAAATGCTCAGGCGAGAGCGATCGTTTGAGGGGGTCACGTTTGCCGCCAAGACGGTTGGGGTCGATCGCGAGATTGCGGATAGCATCTCTGGCATCATGCGGGCGATCAGTCAGTTTGATTTAGTCAAGGAAAAGGCTGTTCAGAAACTCAGCAAACAACTGAAGAAAGAAGCCAAGGCCGCCAGCGAAGATAACTCGATTGGGCAAACCGGGGCGAGATCGACCCACTTCACATCGTTGATGAACAACGCGATCGATCAAGGCTTGCTGTGTCAGAAGGCTGAGGCAACCGTGCAGGAGGCGATCGCAGCAATCGAGCGAGGGCAAAAACCTGTGATTGCGGTTGCCAATACGATGGCAGCATTCATCAAACAGTACGCCGATGATCACAACTTGAATCCGGGCGATGCCATCAACATTTCCTTCGGGGATGTTCTCGGTCGCTACCTGGAACGCTCCCGTGATGTCACGATTAAAGATTACGAAGGAAATGCCATCCGCAGGCGGATGACGGATGAGGAGCTAGGAGATGAAGCACTCGCAGCATATGAAGATGCGAGTGCCTTGGTTGATGAAGTAGATCTGTCTACCATTCCCCTCAGTTCCATTGACTATATCAAGTGGCGGCTCGATCAGGAAGGCTATCGGGTTGGCGAGATTACCGGACGGCAGCACACGATCGATTACACCTCCACCGGAGAAAAAGGCTATGGCTTTCGCTCAACCAAAGAAGTTAGTCCAAAGGCAAAGGTTGAAACGGTTAGTCAATTCAATGGAGGTTTACTCGATGTTCTCATCCTCAACCGCTCTGGTGCAACAGGTATTAACCTTCACGCCTCTGAAAAATTCGTGGATCAGCAACAGCGACACATGATCATGGCGCAACCTGAGCGCGACATCAACCAGGTGATGCAGATGTTTGGTCGTGTCAACCGCTTCGGGCAGGTGGTGGAACCAGAAATTACGCTACTGATGAGTGATCTCCCGGCTGAGAAGCGCTTAGGAGCCATCCTGTCTAAAAAAATGGCGACACTCAACGCCAATACAACTGCCGATCGTGATTCCGCGTTATCCGTTTCCAATGTGGTGGACTTCCTCAATCCCTACGGTGAGGAAGTCGTTACTGAGATTTTGGAAGACAACCCAGAGTTAGAAGCAAAACTGGCGTTTCCCTCTGAGGGGCTCCAGGGGGAAACAGATACAGAACTGATTAGTCGGGTGACGGGGCGAATTCCCTTGCTTCCAGTCAAAGAGCAGGAGGAACTCTACAGCTTGATTGAATCGGAAACGCTAGATCTGATTGCTCAGAAGCAGGCAATGGGGGAAAGTGTGCTGGAGGCCCAGCAGCTAGATCTCGATGCTCGGACGATCGCTCAGATGGAAGTTATTTCAGACGAGACGACGGTTCGCAACGAGTTTACCGGGCCTGTTTACCTAGAAGTGGTCGATGCCAAAGTTCCGGTTAAACCGTTCACTCAACTGGAAGTCATCAACACCGTTCGGGAAAACCTGGGGTTGGCGCGAGTCAAAGCTGTTGCTGAACATGATTTTGGCCGAGCTGAAGAGGCCGCAACTCAGCAGATTCGGCAGCAGAGTGAGCAATTGCGACAAGTGACTCTACAATATCGCTCTGACATCCTTCCCACGAAGCATGACAAGTACGCTCGAGACAAATTCATAGAACGGCTCAATAGCCAGTACACTCATGTCACTCAGGTGCTTAAGCACTTTCCACCCGGGCGATCGGTCCGTGTCGTGTCGCCTGAAGGCAACATCACCTATGGCGTGGTGGCCAAGGTATTTCAGAAAGGGCAAAACGGCAGTCCTGCCGCCCCTACTAACTGGCGAGCTGAGATTCTTACCGATAACTATGCCCGTATCCTCACCATCCCTCTGACCCGCTTCAACCGAGGCAAGGAGGGAAAAGCAACAACCATCACGGCCCAGGAAACCAACTGGGAGGGACAGGATATCTATGCGGCATTTGATTTGCGGCAAAAGACCAAACGCCTGGAGCGACAAATCTTTCAGGGCAACCTGCTCAAAGCCTATGAAAAATACCCTAACGGCAAGTTTTTAAACTATACCGACCACACTGGAGGAGTGAGGCAGGGTTTAATCATGCCTGCCAGCTTTGATATTCAAGAATCCCTGCGCAATGAACCGGTCACCTTCCATGACCCCAGACAGGTGAAAGTCTTTTTGACGGAAGTCACGGGCTATCAAGGCTCTGTCAAAACCCTTGATGAAGTTCTGACGGTTAAATCCCAGGCGGCGGCTCGGCTTGGCAGTAGCGCTGCTGGCTTTGTCCTGCAAACCCCAAACTCCGGCCTTGGGGCTCGCTTCTCTCTCGACCCAACCCTGATTGCCGCCTGTGGCAGTGACTTTTACTCGGTGAGCGATCGCATGGAGGTCGTCGTTCCAGTAGAACGAATCGATCAGGTTCTCAATGTGTTGATCAGTGAGCAAGGATACGCCTTGGCTACATTTGATTTCAAAGACAAGGCGCGGGAGTTTCTAGGCATCAGGCTACCAAAACTTCAAGTCATCTCCAATACACCAACTGGGGTAGAACCTTTTTTAGAGCACTATCCAGAGCGCGATCGCTTAGGGTTAACACCGGAGTTCATGCGCTTAGGAATCCAAACCGAAATGCAGGGAGAATTAGAGCGGGCGCTGAACGCTTCTACCGTAATCGCTCCGGATGCAGCATCACAGTTGTCTGAAGCAGAGACTGATTCTCTCTTGCCTCTTGCCGAAGCACCATCCACAGGGCCTCTCCCATCGCTGCCAGAATTGTTTGAGCAGGCAGACCAGTTGATGGGGCATGGGGATGAACAAATCCCATTCGGAGAAGATCTTCCATCCCTGCAAGAATTGTTGGAACAGGCGGAAAAACTAACCGGCAAGGAGAGTATTCTACCGGCTAAAGAGCAAACAGGAGGTGCTGAACGCAATGTTGCGAAGTTGCTGCACGAAGCTGGATTAGCCTCCCTGGTTCTGCAAGGGGAAGACTTCCATCTGCGAATTGAGAATGGACCGTATATCCCCCTGGTGGTCGAACGACACGCCAGCCAACTCTACTTCACCCACTATCTGGAGCAGAACGGTGACACCTTGATTGACTCTGAGATGGTGTTTGGGATTCACCCAAATGGTCGGCTTCAGTTTCAAGAAACTGCGGTGCAAAATCCCTTTCGAGGCGGTGAATCCCGTTACCCAGATCGTGGCTTTGCTCAACTCTTCTCGCGTAACCTCCTGCACCAAGGGTTTGCCGAAGCCGCACGGGAAACTTTAGCAGCACAGCGACTAGAGCCGGAGCTAGACGTAGCTACTAAAACTGACATCACAGAAACCACACAGCTTCAGGCGCTTGGAGAAATCGTAGAACTTGAACTTCCAGTGTCCCCAGAATTAGAGACTCCAGCAGCCTCAGATGAGTTTGAGGTAGTACGGGTTAGGACAGTAGACCAGTTAGCACAAATCATCCCTCGCTTGAGTGGTGTTGAGAGGCTGGCGATCGACACCGAGACATCGGGACTTGATCCGCATCAGGACCAGGTAGAACTAATTCAGCTTGCTGCCATCGATCAGCCTGTCACCCTGATTCAATGCGCTAATTTCACAGCAGAGGAGTTACACCTCCTTAATGAGGTATTGGGAAGTGATGCCGAAAAGATTATCCAGAATGCTTCATTTGATCTCCAGATGCTCAAATCCATTGGGCTAGAGGTCAAAGGACCCCTCTTCGATACGATGCTCGCTTCCCAAGTGATTGGCGCTGGATTGAATCAGTCTCATAAACTCGAAGCGATCGCCCATCGCTATTTGAATGTGGATCTTGATAAAACTGAACAGATAAGCCATTGGGGCGGCGAGTTAACCCAGAGCCAGATTGAGTATGCAATCAAAGATGTGGAGGTATTGCTACCGCTGCGAGATGCTCTAGCAGAAAAACTAGAAGAAAAAGGGCTGGCTGAAACTGCTCTGCTGGAGTTCCGTGCGGTGATAGGCGTGGCCGAGATGGAATGGAACGGCATGGCGATCCATCGAGAGAATTTGCAAGCCTGGGCACAAACGTTGCGGGATCAAAAATCTCGCTTAGAACCAGAAATTCAAGCCCTCCTCCAGCAAGCAGAGGTGATTCAGCCGTCCCTATCAGATGACCACTTGCCCACCATTAATCTAGAAAGCTCAAAACAACTGCTCCCAGCACTTCAGCAGTTGGGCATTCCAGTCACCAACACCCGCAAGGAAACGCTCATCCCCTTGCAGGAGCAATACCCCGTTGTCGCTCAATTGTTGGAGTATCGCCGGACGGCGAAAGCCCTGTCCACTTACGCAGAAGGGTATGGGAAGCTGATTCACCCTTCAACGGGGCGACTTCATCCTCACATTAACCAGTGCGGGGCTGTGACCGGGCGCTTTAGCTGTACCAGCCCGAATCTCCAAAACGTCCCCCGTGACCCTCGCATCAAAGGTTGTTTTGAACCGGCTCTTGGCAATGTTTTGATCAAAGCCGATTACAGCCAGATCGAACTGCGGATTGCTGCTGAAGTCAGTGGGGAGTCCCGCATGAAAGCGGCGTACCGAAATGGACAAGACCTCCATGCCCTCACAGCCAGCCTGCTTCTCCATAAAGGAGTGGATCAGGTCACAAAAGATGAACGGCGACTGGCAAAGGCCGTGAACTTTGGGTTGATTTATGGCATGGGGGCACCAGGATTTCAAAGTTACGCCCACAGCAACTATGGAGTCACCCTCTCTCTGCCCCAAGCCGAGCAATATCGCAGCCAATATTTCAAGACCTACCCCGGCCTAATCGATTGGCACGATCGCGTCAAAGCTGAACAGGCAAACTCTTGTCGAACCTTGGGCGGACGGTTACGCCAATGGGACGGCACAGCCCCCTTCACCGAAATCATTAATGCTCCCGTCCAAGGCACATCAGCAGACATTACCAAGCTGGCGATCGCCGAGTTGCCGGAAAAACTGCGAGGAACTGGAGCAAAGCTGTTGATGCAGGTACACGACGAAATTGTTTTGGAAGTGCCAGCCACCCAGGCAGATCGGGCAGGGCAAGTTCTAGTACAAACAATGGTGGCAGCTGGGCAGCAGTTCTTGAAAGAGGTGCCCGTTGAGGTCGAAGCGATGATTTGCGAGAACTGGGCAGGACGCAATGCCCGACCTGTCCCAATGCTTGAAGCAGTCATTTCAGCCAAAGAAGTAGAACCTCATCCCAGTCCGCCTCCAGCGAGGAGTGAAGAGATGAAGCAGCTGGCAGCAACCCTGCGCGAGTTGCCGCTGGCTCAGGTTGCCCAAAATCTAGGGTTAACTCAGGACAAACGTGACGCTCAGAAGTGGACCAATGAAGGGCATACCCTCAGCCTTTACAACAATAACCACCGGTTTTCAGACTGGGCAACAGGTGTGACGGGCAAGTACGGGGCGATCGATCTGGTCATGCACGTTCAGGGAAGTAGCTACAAGGACGCACTTTCGTGGTTGGCAGAAGCCCAGCATCTCCCACAAATCCCTGAACAGACCGAACTCCAGAAACGCCCACCCACTTGCAATGTTCGAGACGAATCTCAGTGGCAGGCGGTACAGCAGTATCTCACCGAGGAGCGCAGACTCCCACCAGAAATCGTTGAGGCATTGCATCAGCAAGGCATCATCGCAGCAGACTCTCGACAAAACGTTATGTTCTTTCGCCATGAACTCCTAGATTCCTTTGAGTGCGGTGCCGCAATCGGGGCAAATCTCCGAGGCACAATCCCTAATGCAGACGGGGAGTTCTTCAAAGGGCTCACCCCTGGAACCAGACGGGAAGACGGTTTCTTCTGGATTCAGCAGGGAGACGGAACAATTGATCGCGTGGTTTTAACGGAATCTCCAATCGATGCCATTGCTTTTGCCGCAATGGATGAGTCACGAGACATGGGGGCAACTGTTTACCTGTCTACGGATGGGCGAGGAGCGATTCCCGTGGCTACCATTCAACAGGTACTCGACGGAGGTGGCGAACTCATTTTGGCCCAAGATAGCGATCGCGATGGCAACCGCCAAGCCTGGAGTGTTGTACCACAGTTCCCCGAGCATGCCTTGATTCGGATTCAACCAGAGGGGTATAAAGATTGGAATGATTGCTTACGGGATATTCCTCAACCTGCCTGGGAGGGTCAAGCAGCATGCGATGGGCTGTGGAACTGGTATCAGGTCACCGAGCTGGAGGAGCGCTCTGAGATCGCTCAAATTGCCACTGAGTTTTTAGCCCCGAAAAACCCACGCCCCCTAACAGACGTAGAATTAGCGGCGATCGCTCAAGCAACAGATCTGATCCAAAAGGGTCGAACCGATGAAGTATCTCCCATGCCCGCAGCCTCCAGAGAAGCTGAATTAGCCAGAGGACTCGAGATCTTGGCAATTGCTGAACGGGCTTATGCCTTCGCAGAGCAGATTGGGCATCTCCAATTTGAGGGGGGGTTCTGGACGGTTCAGGGACATCATTTCGATATCGGCTACAACCCAGACAATGACAATTTTTTTGTCATGGGGAAAGGGGAAAGCCAAATGACGGCTCAACGCATTGGGTCAGAACTTGATCCAGCTACCACAGCCGATGTGAGCGAAGCGGATTTGCAAGCGTTTCGAGAAACTGCTGCGGCGTTAACCAAGCTAGGCGTCCAAAGCCAGCAGTCCCCTGCTGAGACCGTAGCCATCGCCCAAGCGAAGCTAGAAGCCCTAGAAGAGAGAGGTCAAGAGACCCGCTTCGAACCAGCAATCCCGTTGAATACCACTGCTTCTGAAACAAATCAGCCGACCCGATTAGTTTGGGAACCGTCCGGTCGCGCTATCACTCCGACGAACGCTGCCTCTTTGGGAAAGCCAGCTCCACAACCGACCCTAGATGAGATGCGGTTGTGGTACATCCAGGCGCGGGAGATTGGGCAGTCCGATCGCTATTTGCAACGGATTGAGGAGGTGGGTAAAGCCCTTGCCCAGGAGCAGCAACCTCTGAGCGCAAAGGCATTGCAGGCAATGGCGAAAGACCAGGCAAAGTGGCTTGCCCAAGTCGAAACGGTGGTTGCCCAGGCTCAAACCATTCTGGCCCTGAAGGGACAACCAATGGCAGGGGGCATGTTTTATAGCGGTCAGCAGTGCCTCCTGTTTGAACGCGATGGCCTGCTAGCAGCGACGGCTCTAGGACGAGGAGTGCAACCGACCGAGGGCGATTGCCAGCAGTTACCCACCGAGATGTTGTCCTGGGGACGGGGGTTAATCCTCAAAGTGGAACAGGGCAGGGTTGATTGTAAAGCGACCCGAATTACCAATAGCGATGCCGCTCGATTTGAACGGTTTGCTCAACAGCTTCAGTTAGCGGCACACAACCCAGCAGTCGTGGCGAGTTATGAGCGATAAAAATAATACCTGGACAAAGCGGAGAAGCTCCGCAGTATGAGAGCGTCATGCTACGGCTGGATCACTAGGAGTTTGCCTCGCTTTCAGAACCTGAGAGGCAATGGATCGCGAAGCAGCATGGGCGACCATTTGCCAATCTTCTGGGCTCAACAGCTCAGTGAGCACTGCCACCACTTGGGGCTGAGTCAGTTTGTGAGCACAATCGCCTAGAGCCACGGCTGCCGAAATTTGTCCGATCGCTATCTGTTGGCTGGGAGTTGGCGCGACAAGATGCTCCCGAATGAGGCGGCGCGCCACAGTATAGGCCTCTTCAAACCCTGCGCCTAAATTCCAGGATGCCATCCACTGCTGCAAGCCTGTAAACAAAATCGATTGCACCTGCATCTGCTGTCGCATTGGTTGGGATTGCCCCGGCTCCATCGCATTCACAGCGCGATGATATCCTTGCATCGCCAGCCCCGCTTCCACCTGACCCCTGACAGCTTCTTCCATTTGAGCTGATTCGTGCAACCAGGCATCCGCGCCGCACAGATCCATCAGATCGCCTGTTTGGGCATATTGGATAGCAAGTGTCTGGTCGTCCATGCAGGATTGTTTCCCAAGGAATGATACTTTGAGTCTAGCCTCGAATCAGGCTGTACTCAAAGTATATCAAGCCTGCTTTGTCAGAGTCTGGCCCATATTCCGCCATCTGATTGCGGCGGTAAAAGCCTGCTGAACCGGGAAGTGCATGCAGCCCCACTCGACCGCCATAGCCCAGTTCTAGGCTACGTTGTCGCGCAAACAGCAGAAGGG
Organism: Trichocoleus desertorum ATA4-8-CV12; assembly: GCA_019358975.1. NCBI lineage: Bacteria > Bacillati > Cyanobacteriota > Cyanophyceae > Leptolyngbyales > Trichocoleusaceae > Trichocoleus > Trichocoleus desertorum. The sequence continues at coordinate 28,137 of JAHHIL010000028.1, read as the reverse complement.
ATCGGCCCACTCCTTGCAAATAAGGGGGATCTTCGAGATATCGACGATTCCAAGGAGCCACCGCCAAAGCTTCTACATAAACCAGGCGATCGCGCTGCGGCAAGACAGAGCGATGCCATTGGGTTTCCAGCCACATCAGTCCTTGGGTGAGGCTCTCTACTTCGATCACGTAAGCTTCATATCGAACGGCTTGATCGGCTTGTTGCAGTTTGTAATTCCATCTCCAGTCGCGATCGGCTTGGTTTGTCACACTCAGCATTCCTTGCCAGATCGTTTCAAAATCCTCCAGGTGGCGCTCCCTCATGTCACAAAGGAGCCCAGCTACGATTGCTCCTGTACCACTTAGTAGTTGAATTGATCGTTGCATCCTGAGGAAGCAGGTTGAGTTTCTCGGCTCTGAAATTCAATCACAGCAATTTTCCCACGTTTGGGGTGAAGGAGTGGGAGAAACTTACAGACTCTAAAAGTTTGGCAATTTCTAACCTCGTAATCGCTAGAAGCAATCTACTGAGGTAATTTAGTGGGTTGCTTAGAAACAGTTAGATTGACATCTCAATTCCATCTGCCGATCTCCTCAGTGCCATTTCTCTGACATTTCAGATTTTTACAGTGACCGCATGACTCATCTTTCCTAGCGTCATGCTCTCACTGCTCAACCGAATCCAGTCTATTCTGAGTTGCTTTTGCCTTGCTTTGGGGTTCCTATTTTTGGCTACATCTCCCGTTCAAGCCCAGGTGGCCTCAGCATTACCCGTAACGTCTGACGCAACGGGACAGTACGCTCCGGCTTGGGATCAAGTTTCCTTTGCCTCCCTTCCGCCCTTTGACAGCACCGGGAACTTGAACGTACCAGAAGATGCAGATGGACAGCTTGACTACACCTTGTCGCGCTCATGGCAGGCAGGAGACTCTGTCTTGAATGTGCTGAAACTGGGGGATGTTCAAGATGCTTTTAATCTTGGCAGTTTTACGCTTGGCGATGGCGTGCGGCTGGGCGGGGTTGACCCCACCATTTTGAGCTTGAGCAATTTTAGTTTTCTCAAGGAAGAAACTATTGCTGGCTTGGTGAACCAGATACCCGCGATCGCGGGATTCAAAATCAGCGAGGTCAGACCGCTCTATGACCTAATGGCCCAAAACATCCCCAATGTTGCCCAAACCCTTTCACAGATGGGTAATTTTAGGGTCTGGACAGAGCAGCCGATCGCTGCATTAGCCAAGATCCCAGCAGTCGGCAATCTCTCTCTCAATCACCTGGACCTGAGTCAGTACAGCTTCACGCAACTGCCAGGGCTGGAACAGGCGACCTTGAGTAGCATTCGGGATTGGAAAAACCTCCATCTGGCCCAAATCCCAGGACTGGGCCATGTCCCTTTTTCTGCCTTCTTCAATCCCGCTCAGTTCCTGGGTCTGATCGCCATTCATGATGTGACCTATGGGGGTGATAGTGCACACCAGGAGTCCCGCTGGACACCCACCCAACACAGCATCACGGGCAGCTATAAGGTGGGCTTCAATTATGAGTGCGCTCAAGCCCAAGGGTGCGATTACCTGGAACTGAGTTCACCAATTTCGCTGGGAACTGCGGGCGACCCGACCCGGCTACATGGAGCCAGATGGATTCGAGGAGGCAATGGCGCGGGGGGGCAGATGGTACCAGGGGGGCATGGGGTATTAGGAACGCTCAATGGGGGTCAAGAGCCCACAGGAAGACACCCATTTGGCAAAGCCTTTAAGGTCGTGCTGACGGATACAGACGAATCGACGGGAACGGGAAAGTTCGGACTGTACTTTCGGGTGTGCCATCGCAGCGCCTTTGTCGATCTCGGCTGTACCCCTTACTTCATTGGTCCAGTTCCCTGGTTTCCCACTCACGAGAAGGGCAAAGTTCTCGTCGGACTGACTGAGCTCCCACCGCCATCCGGGATTCAGGAACCTGAACTTCCCCCGGAAGTGCAAGCAATGATTCACCAGTATGACCCAGGCACAGCCTCAGATCAGGGCAGTCAGATTTGCCAAGTCAATTCCACAAAATTAGATGCGCTCAGTCAACAGGTTCTGGCCTCTCTACCCAGTAGCAAGCAAGCTCAAGCCATCAAAATGGTTCCCTTAATTATGCAGTCTTGTGCTAAAGCAGGCGTGAGTGATCCAGCGCAACTGGCTTATATTCTGGCCACTGCGCAACATGAAACCGACTTTTGGAACACGATGGATGAGTACAGCCGCCATCACTATGACGAGTGCGGCTGGGGTGAAGGCATGATTCAGGTGACCTGGTGTGACAAAAAACGCTTTGTTCTCCAGCGCTTAGGCTTATCCGCTTACCGAGGGATCAGGGACAGACGCTTGACTCAACCCGCGATCGCGGCAGATGCCCTGTGTCGAGGGATGAAAGAAGGCTGGTATGGGCACATGCGCCCCCTCGCCCAGTGTATTGCTGGCGGCAAAGCAGACTATCGCTGCGCGCGGCAACAAGTGAATGGAACTGACCAGTGGCAACTGATTGCCCGATATGCTCAAACTTTCCAAAAGGCTTTGACCTCTAGTCGTCGTTTGACGACCACGGGCACAACCGCTCTCACTTGTAGCAGCACCAGTCAAGGCAGTGGCAAAGGAACGGGTCAATTGCAAAACCCGATTCCAGGTGCTCCAGTCACGAGTGAATTTGGCCCTAGAGCGTCACCTTGTGCGGGGTGCAGTTCTCTCCATCGCGGCATTGATTTAGGAGTTCCGAGCCACACTCCCGTTAAAGCCGCAGATGGAGGCACAGTCGTGTACTCAGGCTGGATGAGTGGTTATGGCGAGACGGTCATTGTCGAGCATGGCCGGGGACTGATGACGCTATACGCGCATAACTCAAAGCGGCTCGTCAAAGTGGGTGATGCCGTTTCAGCAGGACAAATCATTACTCGAAGTGGGCAATCAGGGGTGGGCACAGGACCCCACTTACACATCACCGTGATTGAAGGAGCCACTCCTGGCAACCCCTATAGCGGTCGCGAGGTTGACCCCAGAAAGTACATCAAGTTCTAATCACTAGAATCAAAGGCAGCATCATGAAAAAAGCTTTGAAGCAAACAATTGTATTTGGATTAATGACCTGTCTCACGACGCTCATGGTCATTGGAAGTGGGCACATCGGACAAGCTCAACCAGCCTCAATTCCAGAGTTCGTAAAACCTTGTATTCCTAGTCGAGTTCGGCCACCCATTGTCCGCACAGAATTAATCGCTCAAGCCTCGTCAAAGGAAAACACTTACTTCCTGCTTTACACCTTTCATCCAGATGAAGCAGGCGGAACTGATCTCGTCATTTCAGTCGTAGGCTCACAGTGCCGGGAAGAGTTTTACAACGCACCGGGTGATGCTGTCTCCTTAACCCAAATTGTTGAGCGAAATGTGGCCAATCAACTGGCACTCGGTCGTTATCAAAACGAAATACGGCGCTGGGGTCGGGCCAAAGTACAAGCGAATGTCAATCGCGTCATCGCGGCTCAGGGCCTTTTCTACCCAGAAGACCTTTGGGCACTCAGGCAACTCGGGTTCAAGCTACCTGCAAATACACAGGTGAGCCAATAAGTGTCACAGGTTTCATGTCAGAGTTGGGGTCAACAACCATGAGATTAAGATTTAAGTTAGGACTACTCGCCATCTTGCTGGGATTCAGTTTAGGGGGTGGATTGGCCTTGCAAGCGTTCACACAGCAAATTCCTCCCTCGATCTCAAATGCCTCGACCCTCTTCGCTCCGGTACATCCCACCTTGAAGCGCACTCAGATTCCTCTGCGCCTGCCCACCTATCTGCCTCAGAACTTGCAGATAGAAGCCAACTATGAACCACCCCCCATTCAAGCTGTATTGCCAGAACAACCTTCCAATCGGGGGTATGAAGTCGTCTTAGGCTATTCCCCCACCTGCTCTGGTGGCAATGCCTGTCGCTTTGGTACGGTGACAGGTCATCTGAAGCCTGCTCAATCGATTGAGTCTGAGTATGCTTGGGTGCGCCGCTATCCAGGCGTGAAGTCCCAAGAACCGATGCAAAAAGTGAAGTTGGCTAATGATATTGAGGGCTGGTTTATCCCCTGGACTTGCGGAGCCAATTGTAGTGATGCCAAAGTCGTTTGGGATGAGTATAGCTACCGCTACTCAATGGGCATCAAGGTGGGCGATCACGCTGCCCTCGTGAAGATGGCAAATTCTGCAATTGAGGCAGGTGACCCATGAAAATCTGGCAATACTTTGTCGTTCTGTTTTGCTGCTGCCTCTGGATGGTCGGGATGCCTCCTGCTGAAGCACTTGACCCGAGCCTGGAACAAGCGGTTCTGGAAATTATTGAGCAGCATCCGGAGGTCATTCTCAAATCTCTGGCCGATTACCAGCAGCAAAAACAAGAGCAGCAAAAACAGGGACAGACCGCAGCGATCGCTCAGGTTCGACCGCAGCTTGAGTACATCATTCGCACCTCCCCATCTCTCGGTGATATTCACCAGGCTAAAGTCACCTTGATCGAGTTTGCCGACTTTGAGTGTCCTTTTTGCATCCAGGCTCATCGATCGCTGAAGCAATTCCTGGCTCAACATCCGGAGGTGGCTCTAATTTACAAGCACTTTCCGCTAACGGACATTCATCCCGAATCCCTACCCGCCGCCAAAGCTGTTTGGGCTGCCGGACAGCAAGGACAATTCTGGCCCTTTCATGATGCGCTGTTCGAGCGACAACCAAACTTGGACGAACCCCTCTACCTAGCGATCGCCACTCGGTTCAAACTCAACCTCGACCAGTTCAACCGCGATCGCCATAGCGATGCTGCAACCCAGGCGATCGCTCAGGATATGCAACTGGCCAATCACCTTAAAATCGAGGGTACTCCTTCTTTTCTAACTTTGAGTTCCGCAGGAGTAAAGCTGATATCTGGAGCAGATTTTCAAGCACTCAAAGAGACGATTCAACAAGCTCCATCACTGCCACGGGTAGGTGATGCTGAGTGAGTTAGCATTGCAACTCCAAGGGAGTTTCCCAGCATTCAGCAACTTGAGACGGAGCTAAACGCCTTGTCTGTAGAGTCCATCTCAGGCTCTACAGAACTAGATAATTAGGATTTCGTTAGAAAAAATAATTGTTCAAGTGGTCTTGGACAATTGCAATCCCTTTGAGGGCAACACTAACCCCGACAGCAAGGCTAAACTCGATTCACTATTAAGGCACGAGCTTTCTTGAGGATTGCTGTAAAATCACAGACACGGCAAGCGTTTAAGGTCATGTCCCTCAATAACCCACTTGCGATCGACAGACAGACGCTCCTTGCTTCTATCCCAGATGAGTGGGAGGCAAAGTTCAAGGAGGAACTTTCGCGATCGCCGATCCTGAAACTGGTCGCCATTCAAATTTCTCAACAAATCATTGAGGTCTACCGTCAACGGGTCGAACTTGCCCTCAATTCAGGAGAAGTTGAGCTCCGCAAGCTCCAATCGCCCTATCTTGATATTAAGAAGGGTAAGAACGGAAAACATACTGTCTCGCTTGAGCGGACCAGCAAAACCACTCGCAAGTCTATCGCTGCTGAAGAGCAAGTAGAACATCTCTTTAAGGCTTTAAACTTCTGGGAGTCTTCGGCTTCCTATATGTGGTTTAACCTGACCAAGATGGCATTCGCTGAGATGGAAAAAGATCTGGGGCAGGTCGTGTTGGAGCAGATGGATGCTCCAGCTCGCTTAGAGACGCTCTACCGCTACATTTTTGATGAAGCCTCTGATTCACTAAAGTCCAACTTTTCTTCGGTTCTGCAAGTTTATATTGACCAGGCAGTTCAACTCATTCTCAATAAATATGATTTACCCAGTAAGAGCCTTCAGGAGCTGGAGTGGCTATCGGGCTTAGGGCAACAAAAAGCAGTTCCAAATGCTCCAGCGACGAGTCCTGATCTGTTTGCCAATGGAATCAGTAGCAATTTTGCGACGTGCAAATTGCTCTGGGAGAGTGTTAATATCCTGACGCAGCGCAGCGACCTCCAGTGGCAACTGGATGAGGATGGCAAGCTAACCTATACTAGTACCCTCAAAGATGGGAGAGGGCGACTGATCTTCTGGGTCACCGATAGCCCAGAAGAGCAATATCCAGAAGCTCTGGCAGGGGAAGCTGCCTTGGCGGTAATTGAGACTTTCGATATCCGGGCGGCTTGCATGCACCTGATCTACGCTGCTCACGTTACTACTCTCGATCGCCCGTGGGAAGAAGAGTTTGTGGTGGATGATGCTCAAATCTCATCCTATCTAGGGCTAGATAAACGGAAAGACCTAACCAAAGAGCAGCGGCTCAAGCTAATCGAGCGCATTTCTGAGCAACCAGCTCAGATCCTCACCTTCCTACACTGGCCTCAACAAGGCAATATTGAAAGCTTTTATGTGGAAAAAAGCCGCCTGTGGGAGGTGGCAATCGGCTATCACGGCCAACGAAATCTCTTAGGAGACATCAAGTGTACCGGGCTGACGATTCGCTGTCGGGCAGGGATGTGGGCCAAGTACTTCCTCAACAAGCGGGGCTCAGAAGAAGGCAATGCCTTTTACCAGTATGGAGTTCTCTCAAAAACCCTTCTGCAAACCATCACTCGCGTCTGGCAACACAGTGAAGGTGCTGCCCGGATGCTGGCATGGCTTTCATTCAGGATGCGTGTTAGCACGAATCAGGTAATGCTGACTTCTACCCTGATGGAAGTTGCCTACGGGAGTGAAAAAGTGATTGCCGCACAACGCAACCGAGACTTACGGAGTGAACTAGCCAATACCTGGGATCGGGATTTATTGGTGTTGCATGAAGCAGGGTTAACTATCGAATTCGACCCGATCACCTACCCAGCCGAAATTCAACCCGATTGGAAAGCAGGGGGGCGAGGTGAAAAGAAACGCCCTAAGGGGTTTTGGGAATTACTTCGAAATAGCCGTCTATACATCCACCCTCCGAGGGAAATTGCGGATGGCATTGCCAAGCTGCGACGGAAGAGGCGAACAATCAGCGCAACCCATCAGCCCGCTACCTCCAAGCCTATCCCAGTTAGCTCAGTCCTAAACGGAGAGCAGATTAAGAGAGCTAGGGAAAGTCAGGGCTGGAGCCAGGAAGAACTGGGCAAGAAGCTCGGTAAAACCAAAATGTGGATTAGCTTGATTGAGCGGGACAAACGAAGTATCAAACCTGAAGATGCGGCTCAATTGAGAGCTATTTTGAACCTCAACGCTTAAGAGTTTACGCTTGTAAACAAAGTAAACAAGTAAACAGGAATGAGTAAACAGTAAACAAAATACCATTTTTTGTTTACTTACGCAGTGCCTAAAATCTTGAAACACTTACATTGTGAGGTTTTCAGCCTGTAAACTGTTGCCCGACCCTAGGGGGCAAATAGATAAACTCTAAGGTGAAACAAACCCAAACTTAAGGGCAACTTGCCCGACCCTCAGGGATAATTTGCCCGACCCTCAGGGATAATTTGCCCGACCCCAGGGGATAAAATTTTTTTTGAAATTCTGAAAAGCCTTTGACAGTAACGCTCTTGGAAAAAGTAAACAAGCCTAATTATTTAAATGATCTTAACGGGGCGTAAACAAAGTGAGCATTTAGATCTGCCTTGTAGAATGGCACGAGTTCATAACCATTCTGAGCTAATGGAGGGAAGACTATTCCGTGAGATTTCCTGATAATGGTTTCCATTGTGTTGTTATCGTTCATCTACCGATAGGACGGGTGTACCAGGTTCGTAACCATTTTTAAGCTAGATTTCTAGCGTGATTTAGCTTCTGGAATGGAAAGACCTTCTACCAAGCGCTGCGGGTGCGTCCTAAAGTAGCTCTCTGAAAAATGAAAAGCCAGTTAGTGCTAGGAGGAAGGATAACCACAAAGAAAAAGCCTCATCCAATTCGCAGTTGGACAAGGCCTCTAAGACTTTTATCGATTAAGCGATTGCAAAGACACATTAATCTCACAGGCATAGAAAAGGTGTGCTTGTGGATTAGCTATGTAGCTATAGCAATGTCATGCCGTTAAAGGCATAAGTTTTATTATTGCTATTTTATGAGGAGTTTCGTACTGGTAGCAAGCCTGTTACGAGACACTCTTGCTGCTGCATGGCATTTTTCGCGCGAATCCTTACAGCGAGGGGCGATAAGCCATGTTTCAACTCTATAAGCAAGGTAAAAAATCTTTTCAATTTCTACAGCTAAGGGTTGCTATTCCAGCGGGAATCAGACTAACGAAAGAGGGAGGGGCTGTATGACGTTCCTAGTCTCTCTTCCTTCAACTCACCGAGATGAGTTTGCGCAGCAAATCCAACAAGAATTTGTAGAAGGTAGCGCGATCGCGCCCTGCCTGTACCAAGTTGCAACCCGATTGGTTGGCGATACTGAATCGCTCCCGGGTGGTGAGGTTACCTATCCCATCCACGAAGCGTTGAATTGGCATGTGACTCGCTTTGGGTATCAGGCCCGTACCAATCTGTATGCCGTTCTACTCATCAATGAAGATGGTTCCTGCTGGCAGGCAAAACTGAGTCATCCCCGGCACAATAGCAAAGGTAAAATTCAGAAGTACGAAACTCCTGTCGGCAATGGTTCCCGCGCCTATCTCCCCCCGGTCCCACCTGAAATTCGACAGTTAATCGGTCGGCGCTATGGCGTAGAAATTCCTCTGTTTGGCTCCTTCTGGGATTGGGTTGAGGCACACCCTGAAATTCCCCTGGTGCCGACTGAAGGGGGTAAAAAGGCGCTCTCGCTACTGAGTCAGGGTTTCGTGCCCTTGGCGTTCTACGGGGTCAACGGCGGTTATCAAAGGTTACTCGATGGCACTCGACGGTTGATTCCCGATGCTGCAAGATTTGCTATCCCGGATCGCCGCTTCGTTTTGGCGTTTGACCAGGACGAAAAGGAAGCGACCCAACAACGAGTGTCCGTGGCCCTGTATCGCTTGGGAGGATTGCTAGGTCAAGCAGGCAACTTAGTCAGTGTCGCAACGTGGAAAGCGGCTCAAGGCAAAGGGGTCGATGATTTGATGGTGCGCTGTGGCGCTGCCGCTTGGCAGAGTGCTTACGACCAGGCACTGCCTTTGCAGCACTGGTTGATCTGGCAACGCTTAGAGCATCGGTTGACCTATCCCGCCGCAGTTAAAGTCACCACCGCTGACCTGTCCACTCTCGTCCTCAACCATCTTCCTGACAGCGGCATTGTGGCGATCGCGAGTGCCAAAGGCACTGGGAAAACCAAACAAATTCAGGCACTACTCCAAGATTCTGAAAAAGCGATCGCGGGAGGGCACCGCATCGCACTGATGCGCAACCTGTCCGCTCGCTTGGGACTGGACTACAAAGGGGATCTCGATAAGGTCAAGGGAGAGTTTATCAATGGAGCCGGTTACACCCTGCGAGTCGGACTGTGTGTGGACTCCTTACTCAGCATTGATCCCAACAAGTTCAGCGAATGTGATCTCATCCTCGATGAAGTGGTGCAGGTCATCCGCCACCTGCTGACGAGTTCGACCTGTGCCAAGGATGGCAAACGTCCGGTGCTGCTATCACGGTTACGCGAACTGATTCGAGTAGCTCGTCGCGTCATTGTGGCTGACGCCGATCTTGACAACGCGACTCTGCATTACCTGAAAGAGTTGCGAGGCGATGACACCCCCATTTTCTTAATCCGCAACGCCTACCAGTCCGCAGGCTACCCCGTGCGCTTTATTCGCTCCCCCGATCGCAGCGCCATTACTGGAAAACTGCTAGCAGAGATGCAATCCTTGGCACGCGGCAAAGTTCTCTTCGTCGCCACTGATAGTAAGGGAACCAGTAAGGCGATCGCCCGCCTGATTGGCCAAGAGGCTCCCCACCAGCGCTTGTTGCTCGTCAACTCCGAAACCAGCGGCGGGGATTGCGAACGCGAATTTATTCAAACTCCAGACGTGGTGCTGCAACGAGGTGAATATGACCTGATTATTTGTTCTCCCTCGGTGGCGACGGGAGTCAGCATTGAAGCTCAAAGCATCATCTCCAAGGTCTACGGCATTTTTACCGGAACCTCCAGCACCGACGCAGATATGGCCCAGGCCCTGGGTCGAGTTCGAGAACCGGTTGAGCGCCTCGTCTGGTGTGCCCAGCGAGGTAGCAACTTCTCGAAGGTGAGTCGTTCCCCCAATATCCTGGAGCTCAAAGACCATCTCCAGCAACGCACTACGGCCACCATTCAACTGATTCGTTCCAGCTTGAAAGAAGATGTCACCGGGGAAGTCACTCACTACGACTGGCAGAGTGATCCCCATCTCAACCTGTTTTGCCGGATTGCTGCTGAACAGAACTTCGCCATGTATCACTTGAGGGATGCCCTACTAGTACGACTGCGATTTGAAGGTAATCAAGTGAGCATCGAAGATCGGGAAAACAACTCAGCGATGAAAGCGCTGCTGGCGATCGCTCGCCAAGAACAGCAGGAGGTAGATGCGGAGGCGATGTTAAATGCAGAAGACCTCAGGTTCAGCGAAATTCTCATGTTGGAGCAAAGGGAGGGACTGGGGCGAGAAGAATCGTTAGCAGTCGCCAAGTTTTACTTCAAAGAGTTCTACTGCCTCGATTGCCTCACCTTAGAAGATGTGTTGTGGGACAAAGAAGGCAGACGGCGGGGAGAGCTGCTCAACCTGGAGATGCAACTGTTTCCAGGCGTGGCCAGCGATCGCAGTGCTAAAGCATTGGAGAAGCAGGCGACCTGGAACCAGGGGTATTGCCCTTGGGATATTTCCGGCTCCGAACTGCGGCGTTGGCTGCGCTCAAACATTGGCATGGATGAACTCATTGCCAAGATGCGCTCTGGTTGGCAGTGGTGCAAGTACGACTTGAAACCCTACGCCGATCGCGCCCGAGAACTGACAGCACCAATCAAAGTCGCACTCCACTACACCATTACCAGCGCGATGAGTGACACTCAGATCATTCACCAGCTCCTCTCCCAAATAGGTATTAAGTTAACCATGCATTGGTCTCGAACTCATCCCGGCTATGAGAGGGAGAAACTCAGGGTGTACAGTCTGGATCTGGCTCATTGGCAGCAGGTGTGGGGGATTCTGCAACGTCGGCAGGAGAAACGGCAGCAACTTCAGCAGCGTTTAGAGATAGAGCCAGAGGTTGGATCACCTGTCCGGTTTAAGATTGAATCTCCTGCGGGTGATCCAGGCGGAGAGCCTACAACTGAGTCAGATTCCTGGCTCAATGAAGCGGTCTCAAGTGATATGAGGGAGAGCTTAGAAGCCTATGGGACTGACTCTAGAGGATCGGAAGTTAAAGACTGACCCTCCCGCGAAGTGGACATTACTCATTAGCTCTCTCCTTTGGTAATGCTGGCACTACAATCAATTTCCCCGTTGCCAAAATAGGCGAACCAGCGTGCGTCCCAAGCTTCCCCATCCATACAGTCGTACTGCTTAGCGAGTACGTTCTCATCCCTCCTGGACTGGCAGTTGAGCAATTGGAGCTCATGGGTGATTGGCGATCAAAGCAATCTCGCCTCCGACTGATTGGAGCTGAGCTATCCGGTAACAGAAGGCAAGTGCGCGGCATCACGCGACAAGGGTGTGGCAAGAAGGCGTTAGGTATGGCGCAAAATCAAGTTGTTGCGGTCGTGTCTTGGGGTAGCGATCCCAACCAAGGTGGGACATCAGCTTGACTAAATGAAGACGGGTGGAAGGCGATCGCTCTGCGGATAAAACTGGAAATTGTGTTTGCCAATGGAGGAGTGTTTGTAGACCTCTATAACCTCAGTTTTAGGATTCAAGCGGTCAACACTCAACAGGGAGACGGGTCAGCAGGCAGCAGTCATGGGGTGCTCTTGCAGGGGGAAAAGATGTTAATGGAGCGAGCGTTCACGAATTCTGGTCGCTTGTGGGTCAGCGGCAAGCACCCCAGAGGCGGCGAGTGGATTGGGACCCCAAAGATTTGATTGATGTAGAAGAGGCGCGATCGCGACAGGGCTGAACTAAGCTGCCAGTAGTCCTAGAATAAACTTGTGAAGGATGCCATTTGTACTTTTGTACTACCCATAACACTCCTAACCGCACAGCTAGGGGTTTTTTAATTCACACAAACTGCGTCAAGAGTGCGTCAGAAGTGCGTCAAAAATCAATCGTAGAAGTCGATGAAGCCGAATTAATGGCTCCTAAGGACTAGAAGTGCGTCAAGAGTGCGTCAGAAGTGCGTCAAAGTTGAGCTGCGACGAAAATTGCTGCAATGGATATGGGGTAGATCGACTCAGTGTCGCGCTCACGCGACAGGGATGCCGCAGTCACGCGACCGTCACGCGACGAGAGGCGTTAGGTATGGCGCAAAAAGAACCTGTCGCAGTCCCGCTTTGGGGAACACCTGCTCCAAGGTGCGGCAAATGTTTGGTAAAAAGTGCGGCAGTTACGCGACAAAGTATGGCAAGAAGGCGTTAGGTATGGCACAAGACTAAACCGCCGTCGGGCTTTTGGGGAAGCGATCGCCAAACAAGAACGGCATCATCAATCTTGTGCCTACAGACTGAGTCAGGGACTTTGGGAAATTCAGATCATTGGCTAAGTAAAGACTGATGGAAGGCGATCGGAATGCAGATAAAACTGAAGGAAATTGCGTTTGCTAATGGGGCAGGGGCAGTGTTCGCAGACAGCAATTCTCATTTTGAAACATTTGTACTGAAATAAGTGCCCCCACCAGCTTTCTCACTCAATTTCTTGAACTGCAGAATGCGGGTTTCAGGCACTAGAAGCAATTGAATTCAGAAGCTTGGGTGAGAATCATTCTCATACTGAGAATTGCTGGGGAAATTCTAGAAGACTTGTCAACACTCTAGGAGAGCTTTACTATCAGGAGGAATGACTCGCCACTGCGAGGCTTCCACAAATTGACGGCCACAATCATAGCAATGCTACTCTTTTGCTTGGACTCAATGGGACAAATTTCCCCAACAAGCCGAGGGCTGTGAAAGGGCGTGATCATAACCCTGCGATCGCACGTTGGCACAAGCCATCACCCATCAACACCCAGCGGCACTCATTGGCACAGTTTGCCACACTGAGAAAGTTGCGGCAGTGGTAATCCAATCATGTAGGGCACCATTTAGCACCTTCTGTCACAATCTGCGGCTATTGTGCCGATGCCATACCTTGGTTGGCGATCGCTTCCAAACAAGCCACGACGGCAGTTAAGTTCTTGAGCCATACCTAACGCCTTCTTGCCATACTTTGTTGCGTAACTACGACAGCGATCGCTACTGCTCCACGTAAATCAAATCTTTTGGGTCCAAATCCACTCGTTCGTCTCTGGGATTTTTGCCGCTGACCCATAACCGACCAGCATTCGTGAACACTCGCTCAACTGCCATCTCTTCTCCCTGCAAGAGCGTTCCTGGGTTGCTTCCCGCTGACCCGCTCGCCTGCTGTGTGTTGACGACTGCTTGAACCCTAAAACCGAGGTTGTAGAGGTCTACGCACACTGACCCATTAGCAAACGTAATTTCCTTCAGTTTTATCCGCATGACGATCGCCTTCCATCCATCCTCATGTAGCCAATGGTCTGGATTTTTTCCAGTCCATGATTCAGTCTGTAGGCGTAAGATTGCTACTGCCTACCCTAGCGATCGAACTTCTTGATTTTTGGGTTTGCGAGGAGGTGTTATAGCTTTTTTAGAAACATTGCCGAAAATGAATAGTGGTGCATTTTTTGTAATACGCCTCAAACGATTGAGGCGTCAAGCCATGATAAACCAAATAATGCTGAAGTTAGTCATTTTCGGTAATGCTATAGCATTAGCGGTGAAGTTGTGCAGCGACCGATAAACTCTGCTCTGTCGGCACCAACGCAAAGTTAGGGCTGCTTGACTACCACTATAAAAGCTTTTCCATAAAAATATTGCATAGACTATCGTTATATCTCTCGATTGAGTAGAAGCCAAGTCTTTTGTAGAGTTTGAGTGCCTGTAGTTGGCGCTCCTCGTTCACGAGGTCTAGTCTCACCTTTCGATGACCTGCCTGCCTAGCAAAATCAAGAAGCCTTTGAGCCATGTTCCAGCCCCATCTTTGTCCTCGATACTCTTTGAGAAACCACATACGCTTAAGTTCGCAAACTTCATTATCAAGTTTTCGGATTGCTCCAGTCCCTACAACGTGCTCGTTGTCCACCAAGACCAAGAACACACCACCATTGTCGAAATAGTGCAAGCGCATATGCTCAATATCGGACATAGAATCATAGCGATTCAACTCCTCCTCGGTCACGATATCTCGCCAAACCTCTAAGCAAACTGTCGTGACGATTTGCTTGGCTTGTTCAATTTGACGTTGCTGGAGCGGTTTGATCTCAATCACTGGAATTGCCGTACGTATCAATAAATTCGCAGAACTGGACTTGGCAACAACTTTATCTTTTTTACACCACCAAGAGCTAAATAGAACTTAACCTGAAACACCAACAGATGGACTTCAATTTACTGCCCCACTGATACCTAGAAGCAGCCCACCATCTGGCATGAACTGACAGACTCAAGACCGCGAAGTGCAATCACCGCCAGGTAACCTCTCGTATCTATTCAGATCACAGTCGCTTGTCTGGCGGCGGAGCGCGATTCCTAAATGAAGGTTCTGGTGCGTTTAAATAAAGTGCTCGAGACCATTTAGCTTCTCACCCACAGGGACAAAGTTCCAACCCAGCGCGTTAGCTGCCAACTTGTCCCACTCGCCGTCGCCGTAGTATGTAATTGAATCAAACGGCGCGGTGAGTTGCTTGAACGCATGGGTCATGATTGCGACTTTGTCAATGTGATCGTTGCACGATGCTAAGGGTATCCCATCCACTGGAAACTGCGATGATCTCAATTTTATCCGAGCAGATGCGAACCATCCGGCAGTGGCATAGGCTATTTGGCAGGCTCTTGAGCTCGCTAGTTTACTAACGAAGTCCTTTGCGCCTGGTACCTCCATGATCGGCCCATGCTTCTCAATGTGCCTAGAAATTCTAGCGACAAATGCCTCCTCAACGGCACGCAGCACACCAGCGGTATTCCCGATGTTATTGTCACCAAGAATTTCAAGGAGGGTTCCAGAACCAGAGACGTTTTTATAGTGGCTCCATGATTTTCTGAATTGCACAGATCCCAGTACATCGTGAATGGCGGAGGTGTACGTTTCGTCATCGAGTTTACTGGAGTGAAGGAGAGTGCCGTCAATGTCGAAGATGACTGCGCGCATGGGTAAAGCCTCCTAACATCTCAAATCAGCGGTAGCAAGTAGCTTTGAATCCAGCATAAAAGTTTCAGATGTCCGCTGCAACCGACTGGTTATGCCGTGGCTAGGACAACCACTGTCTAACCTCTTCCGCAATATCTGCAAATACCTTGACTACATCTTGCACCTTGTGATCTGAATGTCCCATCCCTGCTTTTGTAGTAACAGTCGCTTTTGTTCAACTTCCTGGAGCAGCAGGGCAACAACAATCCTATCCATTGCCGCATCTTTCTTTACAAATAGAATAATTATTAAAACGCTGATGTAGTGGATATTTAAGCGATTGCCCTCTTGCAACTGCCCTTTTTCACAAACCTTTTGGTAGTTATCCTTTTTGTGAAGAAAGATGTGACAATGCATAGCATTCAACCCCCTTCTATCACCAATAGGAGTTTCTTAAAGCGATCGCTTAATCTCTTCGACTAACGAAAAACACCGTGACTCTTTGTCATCAAAACCTTGTACTTTACTTAAATTCGCGATCGTTCAAAGGGCAGATGGAAGAGGGTGAAACGGGAGGGTGACATAGTAGCGGGCAGCTCCTCGGTTCTGCAAGTCGCCTTCGCGGGCAATGTGCAGAATACAAAAGCCATCTTGGAGCACTGCTTGAGTCAAGTCTTGAAGCTGTGATTGGCTGTGGCGGGCTGTCATAGAAATTGCGATCGCAGACAAAACTTCTCGATTCTAAGCAGCTCCGATTTTTTCGTGGCGAAGGGTTACAAATGTTCGTCATGGGGCCAAAGCGGAGCTGCTTAGAGTTCTGCCTTGGCCCAGAGGGCGCTGATTACCAAGGCAACACCTCTCCATTGGCGTGCCAAAACGTGCCCGTATTCTTCAAGGCCAACTGATCAATCCGGGTCAACAAACCTTGCACAGATTCCTCTGGTGTGATGCCACCTGCCGTAAAATTAGTCATGCGAGTTTGCACTAAACCAGGATGCAGAATCGCGACGGCAATGCCACGGGGTCTGAGATCGTGAGCTAAAGATTTTCCTGCCATCGATAACGCCACCTTCGACATGCGATAGCCATAGGAACTACCCGAAGTATTATCTGCGATCGATCCCATGCGGCTGGTCATCAACACAACTTTGGAGCCTGCTGGGAGCTGGGGCAGTAGTGCATGGGTCACCCGTAGAGCACCGAGCGCATTCACCTCAAACTGTTCTCGGATGCAGTCGAAGTCTAGCTGTTCCAGGGTGACGCGCTTGATGATGCCTGCATTGTTAATCAAAACATCAATGTCCCGATCGCCCAAGCGCTTTCGTAAGTCTGACACGGAAGTATCTGAGGTAATATCGATTCCCGCTTCAACCTGTATTCCTAGCTGCTGCAATGCCTCCGAGGCCGTACGACAGACAGCAATGACGGTTTCACCCCGTGCTTGTAGTTGCCGACAGTACTCGTAACCAATTCCCCGATTTGCCCCTGTGACGATATAGGTTGCCATGTGAACTCCGATCGCATTATTTGAGAGAGATGCGTAGAAACTACTCATAGACTTGCTGAGAGTAGTGACCATCTTTAAGCGTAACGCCTACAACCAGACTCCGAAAGCAATCCAGCCATTCTTTCAATGATTACCCTCTCACCTCTTAAAAATTTTGTAGTATCCTATTGACAGATTGTAGTATGTTGTATTATGCTTATAGCATGAGATAAAACGCCGAAAGCAACATCAATGGGAGGTGATGGCAATGGTTCATATTCGATTTGAAGGGCGATCGCTCGACATCGCAGAAAATCAGTTGGGCATTACCGCAGGCATGAATGATGTTGCCGTCAAAGAGCGAGTCTCTCAACATCTCGATGTTCAAGCAAATCGGCTCTCTGCTTATGTGGTCGATCGCCGACCCAGTGGAGATTTAATCATCCTTCCTGAAGCGGTTTACGGCTAAACAATCTTTCTACTTCGTGCCCTAATAGAAGAAGCATACATACTCGCCAAACGGTAAGGCACTTGATTTGAGATCAAGTACTACAGGTTCGATTCCTGTGTATAACACAATTGCTTTTTCAACTTGCACGAGGTGACCTAATTCAATTTGGCAGTGAGGCGATCATTGCCGCGCCCCGATCGCAGAAGCTTACATACTCTCTAACCAAACCAACGGTGCGTATCTGGAGGGATACGCTGCAAGCCTGAGACCGATAGCAGGCACAAATAGTGCTGAGAAGGAATGCTAAATGCTGGGGAAGCTCTTGGTATTTAGCATCCAACAATCAGCCCTGACCTAGCTTCTGCAACTTGCGCGGTAATGCTTTGCCCAATTTGACCAAAATTTTATCTTTTTAACGCGATCGCCGCGCCCCAACGGGAAGAACTTACACACTTGTTTTAAGCACAAGACCTGTGAACTTTGTTCTTCCGACTTGCGCGGTTATTGTTTGCCATGCACTGCGGCGATCGCCTCCTGACTATTAACAAGGAGGATACGACCATGAACAACGCCGAACGAGATCTGCGGCTGGAGATGCTCAACAGCTTGCTCACTACTCCTCACCGCAAACTAGAGCAAGTGGCAGAAATTCATCAATTATTTGTAGAAGTTGACCCGATCTTTTACGGGCATCTGGCAGTCTGGTATCACCGCAATGGTGATGTGCGCGATCACAAAGAAGTATTTGTCGCGCATCTGCTGACTAGCGATTTGACCGAACACCGAGATGCAGGATTCATCATGCTCCAAGAGTTCCCGCCTTATCAAGTGGCACGGGTGGTGGACTTTATGAAGCAACACCGAAATAAGCTCCCTCGTTCTGCTCGGACTGCGGTGCAACGCTATCTGAAGGTGCGGGAAAGCAATTTTGCCCTGTTCGATCGCGCGGCTCTTCGAGGACGAAAGGCAATGAAGCACCTGTATGCGTCGCTGCACATCAAGCCTAGTGAGCGGGCGAATGCGATTCTATTCCACGACCAGCCTCCTGTCGGTTCTCTGGCGGATGTGTTGAAGCAGCTTGCCAAGACTACCACTGCAGCAGAACAGGCGCGGTTGATCGTGGAGTTTAATCTGCCCTATGCGATCGCGATCGGTGCAGTTAAGCAACTGACTCCTACGGTTCTGGTGGCGCTGATTAACAGCATGTCTCCCCAGGAAGTGATCAATAACCTCAAATCTCTCAAGGTGAGAGGGGCAATGGATCACCCAGAGGTGAAAGCGTTGATTGATACCAAGCTGGATCAAGCAGCTCAGGGAACACGGGTTGCCGCATATAAGGCACAAGTGGCTGCGGACGCTGTGGAGCTGGATGAAGATACGGTGGCGCGGTTGGAGAAGGTGACCAACGAGCAGGTGAAGCGGCGCGGTACGATTACCCGTCCGACGGCTCTGTTTGTAGACAAATCTGGTTCGATGGAGAATGCGATCGAGCTGGGTAAGCGACTGGCAGCGCTGATCTCTGGTATCACTGAGGCGGATCTGTTTGTCTACGCTTTCGACACCCTTCCTTATCCTGTGGTTGCACAGGGCAAGGAGTTGACTGATTGGGAGCGGGCTTTCCACCACATCAAGGCAGGCAGCAGTACCAGTATTGGTTGTGCGCTGGAGGCCATGCGGAAGAAGCGCCAAATTGTAGACCAAATCATCATCGTCACAGACGAAGGTGAGAATGCTTCTCCTTACTTCCTGGAGGCTTACTTGAGCTACCAGCGCGAGTTTGCAGTGATGCCCAATGTGGTAATTGTCCGAGTTGGAACCCACTACAACTATGTGGAGCAGCAACTGAAGCAGAAGCAACTGCCTGTGGAGACGTTCACGTTTGCAGGAGACTACTACAGCTTGCCCAATCTCGTACCACTGCTGACGCGCCCTTCTCGGCTAGATCTACTGATGGAGATTCTGGACACTGCACTCCCTGTGCGATCGGATAAGTGAGGTTAGAATAGGGCATGGTTCATCATTTTGGTGGACTACTGCCCTTTCTATTCTGAGTGCTGACTTTGGGCAAAGGGGGAATCGCTGATGGTACAAATCCCTGAAAAAACGATCGCGCTGGAGGAGTTTCTGGCTTTACCAGAGACAAAACCAGCGAGTGAATACATTAATGGACAGCTGGTTCAAAAGCCGATGCCGCAGGGAAAGCACAGCAAGCTACAAGGCAAGTTAGTGACAGCCATCAATCAGGTGGTTGAAGATAAGAAAATTGCTTTAGCTTTTCCAGAATTGCGGTGTACGTTTGGCGGCAGATCTATTGTTCCTGATGTTGCTGTGTTTGCCTGGAATCGAATTCCGGTTGATGATAATGGCGACATTGCCAATGTATTTCCAATTTACCCAGACTGGACGATTGAGATTCTGTCTCCAGAACAAAGCCCAACCAAGGTAACGGGTAATATTTTGCACTGTCTAAAGCATGGCTGTCAGATGGGTTGGCTGATTGATCCAGACGAGCGATCGCTTCTCATCTACCCATCAGGACAACAACCCGAACTGCTACAAGAAGCAGATGAAGTTTTACCTGTTCCTAATTTAGTTGCCAACTTGCGGCTAACTGTAAGTGATGTATTCGGTTGGTTGAAACTGTAGGTTAGTATATCCCTTTCATCTGGAGCCGCTGGAAATTTTATACACAGCACGACCTTTGCAATTGGATAGGTGAGGTTAAAATAGAGCATTGCTGATTCACAACTGTTGATCAGCAATGCCTAGTTCATTTCAAATTTCACTGAGCCTTCAAGATATGGAACCATTGCCAGGATTTGATCAAGATGATAGCCTCAGTAGTCATATTGATCCTGGTTTTATTAACCATCGAAAATGCATTTCAATATTTGGAGATGCATTAGTTAATGCATATCACTTTCACGCAGGATCTTCAAATGACTGGTTGGATAAATGGAAAAATAACCATATATTTGTAAATCTCATAATGAGATTTTGTAAGTATGAAGAAATAAAGACATTGCCTGAAGTCTTATGGGAGCATGTCACCTTTGCAAGAGTTGGGTGAGATCAGTCAGGATAGAAGGATTCACTTGCTGCAACCTCTGACATGACTCCTGCTCAAGAACAAGCCCTCCAAGTTCACCTTGAAGCGATTGCTCAAATTCTGTACGACGAAAGTGACCCAGAAGCGATGAAGACGCTCGAAGGCATCGAGCTGACCCTGCGAGAGCAGATTCAATCTCTGCGGGTAGATTCCCCGCCCCTCGGGGCGTAAAATGCCAGGATGAGTGAATATATTCACAAGAGCCATAACGTCACTGTTTTGTTGTATCACTTGGTGTTTCCTGCAAAGTATCGACGGGCTGTGTTTGACGAACAGGTTGATGCAGTCTTACGTGAGGTATGCCTTGAAATCGAGAAGCGTTATGAGATTAAGTTTGTCGAGATTGGGATCGACAAAGCCCATGTGCACTTCTTAATTCAGTCGGTGCCGACGTACAGTGTGACGAAGTTGGTGACGATGCTCAAGAGCCTAACAGCACGCGAGGTATTCAAACGGTGCCCAGGGGTGAAAAAGCAGCTGTGGGGTGGGGAGTTTTGGAGTGACGGGTACTTTGCCAGTACGGTGGGCAAGCATGGGGATGAAGGTATGATTGCCAGGTATGTCAAAAAGCAGGGCAAGGAGTATCTGCAACTGCATCGAGATGAGCAATTAGCCCTCTTTTGATGCTGATACCCCGCTGCTTGCGGCGGGGTAGTTCATTACTTACAGAATACTTAAAGCTTATAATCTACTCTAAATCATAGATGAAATTTTACTTCATAGCAGAATTTTAAGCTCATTGATGTCCTGCCTAATTCTGTTGGCAATAAGAATGACACAGAAGTTTCCATAGTCTCGTTTGTAACATGCTATGGCGTGTCCTCGATTTAGGCGATCGCTTACTCTCATGAGGCGATATTAATAAGGGGTGTCAAGAAGGTGTAGATTGCGGAGGCGAAAGATAATATGCAACTTTTAATAGAAGATTACACCACTAGCATTCTCCGCTCACCGAAAACTGGACGACATATTATTGCTCAGTACGGTGAAGCCTCCGTTGTGGTGTATCAGGCATATCGTCCGGCGATCGCCCATTTTGCCCTTGAGCATGGTTACTTCGGTGGTGAGTTTAGCCTGAATCGCATGAGTTGGATTAAGCCCAACTTTTTATGGATGATGTACCGTTCTGGCTGGGGCACCAAAGCAGGTCAGGAAGTTATTCTGGCAATTCGGATCAAGCAATCGGCGTTTGAAACAATTTTGGCAACCGCTGTCCATTCCAGCTTTTCTCCAGAGGTCTACTCCACTGAAGCCGAGTGGAAACAAGCCGTAGCTCAATCCTCAGTACGGTTGCAGTGGGACCCGGATCATCATCCGTCTGGTGCCAAGCTAGAGCGACGTGCCATCCAATTGGGATTACGGGGTGAAACGCTGGCTCAATACACCCGTGATTGGATTGTGAGTATTGAGGATATCTCCCAATTCGTTCGGGAGCAATATTCATTCGTTCAGACTGGAAATTGGGCGCAACTTATCGTCCCCAGTGAGTCAGTTTATCCTGTTGCTGATCCAGAGATTGCTCGACGGCGCCAGTTATCAACCGTTGAAGCCATACTTTAGAGGCGATGACTGCTTTCTACAAAATAGCGATCGCCCTAGACAATCCGAAATTGCTATTGTAGTATTTGTAGTACAAATAAAATCACTTTAATATCCTGCGTGCCCTAACCTTTAGAGCCTACATACGCAGTCTGAGAGGAACGGTAACGAGCAACTATGACTATCTACTTCTACGTCGAACGCGAAAAGCCCTATGGTTGCTTCTCCAATTTCTCAGCACATGGCTTTATGTTAGATGATCTGTACTGGGCAACGAGCGAACACTATTTTCAAGCTCAGAAGTTTATTGAGACGCCTTATTTAGAGAAGCTAAGACAGACCAAAACTCCTAAAGATGCAGCGAATATGGGGCGCGATCGCTCTCTTCCACTTCGTTCTGATTGGGAGCAAGTGAAAGATGACGTGATGCGAAAAGCAGTTCTGCAAAAGTTTATGGCTCATGCAGACATCCGAGAAATCTTGCTGGCAACGGGGGATGAAGTGTTGGTGGAAAACTCCCCGGTTGATTATTACTGGGGCTGTGGCAAAGATGGCAGCGGCAAAAACAAATTAGGACAAATTTTGATGGAGATCCGAGGTTCTTTGCGCTCCTGACCTTCCCCTAGTGAGAAGCTGAGTCAACATGCCCTTGCACACCAACGGAGTCAGTCATTGACAGGCTTAATCGTCTGTAGCGATCGCAGCGTCTGGTGCTGAGGTGCTCTGAGCGAGAGATTGCTGGAGGCTCCCTTCACCATATCCCAAGTCATACTGGCTGGCTTGTTCAGGATCAATTTCAGGAGGCTGTTTAGAGTGTCCCATCAGTGCATCTGCCCTGCCACGGCTAAACCAGTCTTCTTGATCAACTTGCTTGGGTACATTCTGAGAGTCATCAGCGGTCATCATTACTGTTCTCCAGAATCATGCTTTTGTACTCCAGTGTAGTCATCTTGAGATGATGCACAGCCACCCTAAGACAGATGCCCACAACCGCCATAATGAGGTGTCAATATGCAAGACATCCGCAAGCTCTTAAGCCAGATTGCGAGTGCCGAAGCACAACTACAATCCACTCAGTTTTTGGCACCTTGCGTCAAAGGTGGAAAAGTTCGCACACGGGTAGCAGGTATGATTTACACCTTCACTCCCAAACCCCAAAAGTTCGAGGGATGGGGCATCTTCCAGGCTGTGAATGCACAGACCGCAATGTTGATTGAAGAGGCCGATCTACCTCAAATTGCTGCCTACTTACAGAACTTGCCAACCATTCGTCTACGCTTGGCCTATCGCTTACAGCATCAAACCTGGTTAGCTTATCCAGTCAACGAAGCAGACATGCGCCAGCGGTTCAAAACCATTAAACCTGTACCTGTGCATCTAGTCACCGAAGGAATTGCTTTTGAGCAGATTATCGCTCGTTGGAATGGTAACTCCTGCTGGTTCGAGGAGATCGATCGCCGTGATGATCCTGCGATCGCCGAAACTCTGCAATCCAATCTCAAGCAACTGATTCCTGTTGAAGAGTTGCAGTTTAAGGGCATCACACCCGAAATGCGATCGCTCTACGATCTAGCCACTCAAAGAACTGAAGGCTTTGCTCATCCTCAACGAGATGAAAAACGTCTACGTCAAGCGCTTAAACTAGGTGGTGGTGAACTGCACCAGTTCCAGGATCGGGGGGATTACTGGACAGTCGATTGGACAACATCGGATGGGGTTCGTCATACGAGCGCAATCGCCAAAGATGACCTGACCGTCGTGAGTTCTGGTATTTGCTTAAGCGGACGCGACCACGACTTTGACTTGCAATCGTTAGTGGGTGTAATGGAAGACCGGGAGTGGTGAGATGAGTATCTTTTTTCACGAACAACTCTATCGAAGCGATGCTGTGATGGCAAAGCTAAAGGAGTTTCCTGTCGCTATCTGTGGTGCAGGAGCGTTAGGGGGAAATTTAGCTGAAAACTTGGCTCGTGCTGGGTTTGGTAAGCTCAAGGTGATCGAGCGCGATCGCATTGAAGAACGTAATCTCTCGACTCAGCCTTACTACCGTTCTGATGTGGGTGCATTCAAAGCCAAAATTTTGGCGAATAACTTATATCGGGCGATCGCGACAAAGGTGGAAGTAGAAACCAAAGAGTTGACTGTGGCGAATGTGGTTCAACTACTCAAAGGCAGTCAACTGATTGTGGATGTGTTTGATAACAGTACTTCACGGCGAGCAGTGAAAGATTATGCTGAGCAGACTAAAACTCCTTGCCTCCACGCTGGGCTCGCTGCTGATTACGCTGAAGTGATTTGGAATGATGTTTATCGCGTTCCTTCAGATGTCAATGATGATGTTTGCGATTATTCACTGGCCCGGAATTTGGTCATGCTAACCGTGGCGGTGACCAGTGAAGCGATCGCCTCCTTTGTTGCAATAGGGAAACAACATCATTACACGATTACATTGAAGGATTTGAGTGTTCAATCTCTAAATCTGTAGGCACTGATGGTGACTGGGTTGCTCTCCGTAGGCTGTCACCATCACCCTCATCTTTCGATATTTAACTGCCGACTTGAGAGAAATTCAGCCACCATGCAACTTATCAGGGGCAGCGATCGCTTCAAATCAGAGCAGCCCTAGTGCTTTGAAAGTACGACGAGTCAGTTCTAATCGCTTAGGAGCATCTTCCATTTTAGACATAGCAATGTTAGTGGCAAAGAAATACACATTGTTATTTTGCTCTAAATAACCGACAAACCAACCCACACCGGGGTTAACCTCCGTCACCCAGCCTGTCTTTCCTCGTAAGATATAGTCTGGTGTTTGCTCCACAATCATGATGTCTTTGACCAAGTCAATTGTGCGTTTTGAAAAGGGCAGATCGTTTCGCTCTAACCGTTGAAGAAATTCAATTTCTTGTCTAGGCGTAATTTGCAGAGGGCCGTCTAACCAGAAGTGATCAATTCGGTCAGGTGTGCCAATTTGGCGATTACCATAGTTTGCTTGCGCCACAAATTTTTGCATTCGTTCATGCCCATTGCGACGAGCAAGGACTTGATAGAACCAAACGGTAGAGTCTTTAAAGGCTTGACGGAGATTAGTATCTCGATTCCAAGCAGGGATTTCACGCTGCACACCATCCCAAGTCAGAACGGCAAGATCATCGCGAACTACGCCCGTTTCGAGAGAAATTAGGGCATTGAGAATTTTGAAGGTAGAGGCAGGATAGAACACCGTTGTATTGCGAGTCGGGTTATGTTCGTAAAAGCGATCGCGCTTTTTGTCATAGATGATGATCGAGCCATCTACTCCTAATTCCTTGAAGGCTTTCGCTAGATTTTGCGCTTGGGCAATCGCAGTTTGCTTGGAAGGCGCGATCGCCTGGGTAGCATCTTTTGTGGCAGGCTGAGATTGGACAGATACAGGTGCCAAACTGCACAGGCATAGCAGTAGAAGGCTACCCATCATCAGAGCCAATCGTCTAAACTGCTTGCTGAAAGAGTATTTCATGAACCTCACGATATTCTAATTGTGAAATAGCAGATTGAGCCTGTAGAAATACATTGCAATTGAGAGCGATTCCGGAGAACACTCACATTTTCGTTCCATAACCCTTGCCTAAATCCGTCGCTTCACCAATCCCAATGTCAATGGCGCGAAGATTTGCAGCAATATCTCCCCAGTAATGACTCTCCTCAAGGGTGGGATCAATAATCTGGATAAAGCCGATCGCACGCCCTTCTATCTCAGCAATCAGTTGTTCTCGCCAATCAGGGGTGCGATCGAGTTTCTTTGATTAGTTGATTGCGCTGGGTTCCATGTACATCAGTTCCCAAATGTGACCATCTAAATCCTGAAACCCATGTGCATACATAAATCCGTGGTCCTGAGGTTCATTGTAGGTTGTGCCACCCCTTGCGATCGCCTTGCGAACCATTTCATCAATTTTTTCTCGGCTCTCCGTCGATAAGCACACCAACACTTCAGTACTTTTTGTAGCATCACAAATCGTGTTTGGCGTAAACGTCTTAAACTTCTCATGAGTCAAGAGCATCACGAAGATACTCTCGGAGACAATCATGCACGTAGCAGTTTCATCAGTGAATTGAGGATTGAACTGGAAGCCGAGTTGGGTAAAAAATTCGATCGACTGCTTGAGGTTTTTGACGGGTAAATTGACGAAGATTTGAGTAGTCATGGTTTTTTCGAGTGTGATTTGTTGCAGTTGTATCGGTTGAAAGACGATTCAAGACTCAAGCTACTTGCTCACAGTTGACCATCCACGGCGTACCGAACTGATCAATTAACATGCCAAAACGGACAGACCAGAAGGTTTGAGCGATCGCCATCTTCACTTTGCCGTTTTCTGCTAGAGCGTGAAAAATCCGTTCTGCCTCGGTTGGTTCGGCAACACTAATTTGTACATAGAAGCCTTGTGGGGGTTCAAAATATCCAGGTGGGCTGTCAGATCCCATCAACAAACGATTTTCCGAGGGAGAGGCTCCGCCAACGCCTAAATCGAGACAGGCGTGCATAATTTTGTCCTGCCATTCAGTAGGTACATGTTCTGATGAGGGTGCCTCTTTGTGAGTCATCATCATCCTGATCTTGCCACCCAGACATTGTTGATAGAACTGGAATGCAACTTCACAGTTGCCATTGAACATCAGGTAAGAATTGAGTTCCATTGTTTTCTCCTTTCGTCATCGATTCTGCGTTTGGATGAGCGGATCGTTCGCCCACGAACATCATTGGCGTGGTAGTTGATGTTACTTTTGCTGTTGCGTTTCAAGCTGGGCCCGAATGCGGTCTTCCTGCTCCCTTAATTCGGGTGTCATAGCTTCACCAAAATCCTCTGCCTCGAAGATGGGACGGATCTCAATCTCGGAGTCTCCGGGCATGGGGTTGGGGCAGCGCTTCACCCAGGCGATCGCCTCTTCCATTGAATTCACCTGCCACAGCCAGTACCCTGCCATTAGCTCCTGCGTTGGAAATGGTCCCTGGATAACGGTGCGATCTGTGCCTGAAAAGTGAACTCGTACCCCTCTTAAGCTAGGATGAAGCCCCTCACCAGCGAGCAAGATACCTGCTTTGGCTAATTCTTCGTTGTATTGCCCCATTGCAGTCAAAAGCTGTTCGCTCGGCATGATGCCAGCTTCGGAATCTTGGGTGGCTTTGACAATGACCATGACTTTCATTGTGAAATCTCCTGTTGAGTGGTTTGAACTGGACGGCTATGGGTTTGGTGTGCTGATTACTCACTCGCAGCGACACGCTTAAGTTCATCAATCTCGATTTTCTTCATTTGCAGCATGGCAGCGGTAACCCTTTGGGATATTGCTGCGTCGGGGTGGTTGAGCAGCTCAATCAGAATGCGAGGAATAATTTGCCATGAGACGCCATATTGATCTTTGAGCCAGCCGCATTGCTGTGCAGTTTCATCCCCACCCGCAGACAGTTTTTGCCAGTAATCATCCACTTCCTCCTGGGTGTCGCAAAAGACTTGGAAGGAAATCGCTTTGTTAAATTTGAAGGTTGGGCCTCCATTCAGGGTTGTGAACGGCTGACCGTCTAGTTCAAAGCTAACGGTCATGACGGTTCCAGCGGGTTTTCCGTGAATTTCCTGTCCAGCTTCTGCCTAACGGCTGATGTGAACGATCTTGGAATTGCGAAAAATGGCGGTGTAAAACTGAGCGGCGGCTTCGGCTTGATCGTCAAACCACAAGCAGGGGGTGATCATATGATTATTTTGCATGATGGTTCTCCTCAAGTTCAATGCGCTGGTAATCCCACAATTTCAAGAACAGGACGAATCTCGACCGTGCCAACTCGCGCTCCTGGGATGCGGGTGGCGATCGCGATCGTCTCATCGAGATCCTGAGCATCAATCAGAAAAAATCCACCCAATTGTTCGCGGGTTTCAGCAAACGGTCCATCAGTCACGAGTGATTTACCGTCGCGAACGCGGATACTGGTTGCTGTTGCCACGGGATGGAGTGGAGCGGTCGCCAAATACTGACCCTTGGCGTTGAGTTCCTGTGCGAGTTGGGCGGATTCTACATAGCAATGCTCTCGCTCGGTTTCGCTCAGGGCGTTTTCGTCCATGTAGATCAGCAGCATGTATTTCATTCCGTTGCCTCCTTTGTAGTTAAGTCGAACGGGAATTGCTTAAATCGACACCTCGCCAAAAAGTTTTTTCATTCGGTACGATTGAGCTTTGCCTCCTTCGTAAGTCAGTCGAACGGGAATTGCTCAAATCGACACTTCACCAAAAAGTTTTTTGTCTTTTTAGCTCAGCTATGGCTCCAACCACAAAATCGGATGTTACTCAGGCGATCGCCTCTGTTTATCGGGC